>JANXZX010000125.1 GCA_025355325.1 Geobacteraceae bacterium | reverse complement strand
TTTAACGGTGAGGAATTCCTGAAGCGCGTGAGCCGCACCGTACGCTTCCATAGCCCATACTTCCATCTCTCCGAGTCGCTGGCCACCGAATTGTGCCTTGCCGCCGAGTGGCTGCTGGGTTACGAGACTGTATGGTCCAATGGAACGAGCATGGATCTTGTCATCAACAAGATGGTGTAGTTTCAGTACATACATGACACCGACGGTGACTTTATTGTCAAAAGGTTCGCCCGTACGTCCATCAAACAGGGTGACCTGGCCTGATGAATGTAAATTTGCTTTGCCGAGCATCGCCTTGATCTGTGCTTCAGTGGCACCCTCAAAAACCGGAGAAGCCATCGCTACGCCGCGCTGCAGGCGACGGGCAACCTTGAGTAATTCCGTACGATCGAGGCCGTCAATAAAGGCCCCAACTTCGTCATCACCATAGACCTCTTTAAGATACAGCTTGAGGTTTTCTTCAGAAGTATGCTTTTCAAGCATATCCTCGATTTTCCAGCCGATGCCTTTCGCCGCCCATCCCAGATGTGTCTCCAGGATCTGGCCGACGTTCATACGTGACGGTACGCCAAGCGGGTTAAGAACGATCTCAACCGGTCTTCCGTCTTCCATATACGGCATGTCTTCTTCCGGCAGAATGCGGGAAACGACACCCTTGTTACCATGGCGGCCGGCCATCTTGTCTCCGACCTGCAGTTTACGCTTGATGGAGATGTAGATCTTGACCATCTTTATGACGCCCGGAGGCAGATCGTCGCCACGCTTTAATTTCTGAATCTTGTCCTCAAAAACGTTGTGAATCAAATCTATCTGGCGGTTAAGGGTTTCAAGGATCTGATGTACTTTATCATCAGTTTCGTTGTCATCACTTACCGAAATAGTGCTCCATGCTGAATTTGCCAGATTCTGCAGTGATTCTTCGGTAATCTGTTTGCCTTTTGCAAGGACAAGATTGCCTTTGCTGTCATCAAGTTTTACTGCCAGAGTTTTACCGATCAAGAGGCGTTTCAATTTTCCGATGGCAGAATCACGGATAATCCGGATTTCATCCTGCTCATCCTTGCGCAGCTTGTCCTCTTCGGCCTTCTCGATCAGCTCGGTGCGGGAGTCCTTGTCATTCCCTTTGCGGGAGAAAATCTTGGCCCCGATAACGGTCCCTTCAACACCAGGAGGTACGGTCAGTGATGTATCGCGTACATCACCGGCTTTTTCTCCAAAAATTGCCCGCAGAAGTTTTTCTTCAGGTGAAAGCTGGGTCTCACCTTTTGGGGTAATCTTTCCTACCAGGATATCCCCCGGCTTTACTTCTGCTCCAATGCGGATGATGCCCGATTCGTCGAGATCTTTAAGAGTCTCTTCGCCAAGGTTCGGAATGTCGGATGTTATCTCTTCCTTGCCAAGTTTTGTATCGCGGGCAACGCATTCGAATTCTTCTATATGGATGGACGTGTAGCGGTCATCCTTGATGAGTTTTTCAGAGATGAGAATCGAATCCTCATAGTTGTATCCGCCCCATGGCATAAAGGCCACGACGATGTTTTGTCCAAGGGCCAGTTCACCCATATCGGTAGAAGGGCCGTCAGCAATGACGGCGCCGCGCTTGACCTTGTCGCCAACCTTGACCACCGGCTTGTTATTGATGCAGGTGTTTTGGTTGGAACGTGCAAACTTGATCAGGTTATAGATGTCAACGCCGGTGCCGTTTTCGTCAATTTCATTTTCATCGATCTTTACTACTATTCGGGCAGCATCAACGGACTCAACTTCGCCGTTGTGTTTTGCGATTACGGATACACCGGAATCACGGGCCACAATGCGCTCCATCCCGGTTCCTACAAGAGGTGAATCAGCACGAAGCAGCGGGACTGCCTGACGCTGCATGTTCGATCCCATCAGAGCACGGTTGGCATCGTCATTTTCAAGAAACGGAATCAACGCAGCCGCAACAGATACGAGCTGAATTGGAGCAACGTCCATCAGGGCTATTTCATCCCGGTGAACAAGAATAAACTCGCCGCTTTTACGGGCAGAGTTGTAGTCGTTGATGAATCGTCCGTCATCATCAACTTCTGCATTTGCCTGAGCAATGGCGTGGCCTTCTTCTTCAAGTGCGGAGAAAAAGCGGACTTCGTTGGTTACCTTGCCTTCCTGTACGATACGATACGGAGTTTCAACAAAACCATGATCGTTGATTCGTGCGTAGGTGGACAAGGATGCAATCAGACCGATGTTCGGTCCCTCGGGAGTCTCAATCGGGCAGACACGGCCATAGTGAGTCGGGTGTACGTCACGAACCTCAAATCCGGCGCGTTCGCGAGTCAGGCCGCCTGGTCCAAGCGCCGATAGACGGCGTTTGTGGGTAACCTCTGAAAGAGGGTTGGTCTGATCCATAAACTGGGACAGCTGGGACGAACCAAAAAATTCCTTCACTACGGCCGAAACCGGCTTGGAATTGATCAGATCATGAGGCATAAGGTTTTCTACTTCCTGCAGACTCATCCGTTCCTTGATAGCCCGTTCCATACGAACGAGGCCGATACGGTACTGATTCTCCAGCAGTTCGCCAACAGCACGGACACGACGGTTGCCGAGATGATCTATGTCATCAATGGTGCCGCGGCCATTCTTAAGTTCAATCAGATAGCGAACTATCTCGAGAATATCATTTTTTACAGCAATCATAATGTCTGAACTATACAGATCTTCGAAAATCATTCGATTGCGTCGCAGCATTTCGATAAGTTTGCGATTTTCGTCAAAGCCGCCCTGTTCGATTACCTCAGACAATTTGATCGTTGCTTTCGAAAGACCGAATGATGCAAACAGCTCTTTCTGGAAGAAATCATTGTCACGAATAAGGTTATTGAATTCATGTAACAACTGATCCTTAAGCTTGTCGGATATGGACTGACCGGCTTCAACCTTTTTGAGCGTTTTTGTGAGGTCGGCCGGAAGCTTCATCATCAGATATTGTGAGAAAGCATCCTTTGAATCTGTCAGCCGGGACACGAGCGATTCGAAGCTGACAATGTCATCATTGCTCAGCATGCAGGGGGCATTTAATACCATGCAGTCCTGCCATACTTTGAGCCCAAGCTTATAATTCAGTTTCAGTCGGCCAACCGCTGAAAGATCATAACGCTCGGGATTGAAAAACAGGTTATCAAAGAGAGCGAGTGAACTTTTCAGAGTAGGTGGATCGCCCGGACGGAGGCGACGGTATATTTCAATCAGACCCTCGTCGCTTGAGTTAATCTTATCAATCAGCAGGGTGTCGCGAAATGAGGACGTAATGTGGAGATTGTCAATGTACAAAGCTTTAAATCTGGTAACACCGCGAGCCTTGATTTCATTAAAACGATCAACGGTAATTTCATCGTTACATTCAACAATAATTTCTCCGGTGGTCGGATCAACTATGTCGGATGACGCGAAGCGCCCCAGGATGTCTTCTAACGCAGCAGGGACAGATTTAATGCCGCGATCCAGCATCTTCTTGATTGAAGATTTTGTGTATTTCCGGTTTGACTTGACGAGAACCTCCCCGTTAAGCGGGTCAGTAACATCAATAATTGCTTTTTGAAGTGTGAGAAGTTCAGGTTCGACACTCTTGGTGATCGAGTCGGCGCCTATAAAAATTTCTTCACTCTTATAGTAATAGTTAAGAAGCTGTTCAACTGAATAACCAAGTGCCTTAAGGAGAACCGTTGCCGGCATCTTTCTGCGGCGGTCAATGCGAACATACAAAATATCTTTATGGTCAAATTCAAAATCCAGCCATGAGCCCCGATAGGGGATAACGCGGGCAGAGTAAAGCACTTTGCCGCTTGAGTGTGTTTTGCCCTTGTCATGGTCGAAAAATACACCTGGTGAACGGTGAAGCTGACTTACAATTACCCGTTCGGTGCCATTTATGATAAAGGTCCCGTTGTCGGTCATAAGCGGGATTTCGCCGAAATAGACTTCCTGCTCTTTGATATCCTTGATTGCCTTCACGGTAGAATCTTTGCCGGCATCCCAGATAACAAGACGTACTTTAACTTTCATCGGTGCAGCGTATGTCATACCCCGCTGATGGCACTCATCAACATCATATTTTGGCTTGTTAAGCGCATATGATACATATTCGAGAGAAGCGCTTTCGCTGAAGTCCTTGATCGGGAAAACACTCTTAAAGACGGCTTCAAGCCCGGTGTTCACGCGAGATTCGGCAGTCGCTTCCTGCTGTAGAAAACGTCTGTAGGAATCCTTTTGAATGTCAATCAAATTCGGGATTTCAATTATGTTCTTAATCTTGGCAAAGTTTTTACGCAAGAGGTGATTATTGGCAATAGAATAAGCCATGGCTTCTCCTTTGGCGGGTATCGTATCTGGAACCGGTATTGTGGCGTAACTTGCTGGAATATATAAAATAAATAACAGCTAGACCGTGCCGAAACAGCACAAGCCAAGGCCGCTCCGGGCGACCTTGGCTCTCATGAAAACTACAATTTTGGGTGCTATTTGATAGCTGCTTCTGCGCCGGCTTCTACAAGTTGTTTCAGTGCATCATCAGCTTCCTGCTTGGAAACGCCGGTTTTAACAGCACCAGGAGCGCCGTCAACCAGGTCTTTTGCTTCTTTCAGGCCGAGGCTTGTAAGAGCACGAACAACTTTGATAACGTTGATTTTGTTTGCGCCACAAGCTTTCAGGATAACATCAAATTCAGTCTGCTCTTCTGCAGCTTCAGCAACAGCAGGACCGGCAGCAGCAGCAACGGCTACAGGGGCAGCGGCAGAAACGCCGAATTTTTCTTCCAGTTCCTTCACGAGTTCTGCAAGATCAAGAACAGTCATTTTTTCGATAAAGCTGATTACGTCTTCTTTAGTAATTGCCATTGGGTAAATCCTCCGAAATATAGTTTTGAAATCAATTTGTTTGTTTCAGGTTAGTTTGAAGCTTTTTGAGCACGGATGGCATCCAGTACGCGTACAAGCGAACCGGGTAGCGCGGCAAGTACACCAACAAAGTTGGTTGCAGGTGCCTGCATGGAGCCCAGCATCTTCGCGATGAGAACCTCACGCGAGGGAAGGTCTGCCAATGCCTGGATTTGCTTGGCGTCAAGCAGTTTCCCGCTAAGTACACCAGCTTTAAGCACGAACTTACCCTGTGGGTCTTTTGCGAACTTGTGCAGTACTTTTGCGGCACTCGCCGGGTCGTCATAGCTTATAGCCACGGCGGTTGGTCCGGCAAGAAACGGACTGATGCATTCGATGTCGGTGCCTTTAGCAGCCAAATCGAACAAAGTATTCTTGAATACTTTGTACTCGACTGACGCAGCCCGAAGCTCATTTCGGAGCGTAGTAGCCTGCCCCACGTTCATCCCGCGAAAATCTGCGAGAAAAACAGCCTTGGCGCGTGTCAGTCGCTCATGCATCTCAGTGACGAGTTGTTGTTTGCTGTTCTTGTTCAAGCGACTTCCTCCTTTCTTTTGGTATGTGAGGCAAAGCCTCGGCCAAAGTCAGGAAACGCAAGAAATTGCGATACCCAAGTCTCGGCAGGTCCGGCATTTCGGATTAAGCGCATTGTCACGCGCCTGCTGTCTTTGACTTTGGCTAAAAAACTATGAATTTAAATTTGTGCAGTTACATCACTGATATCAATGTTTATGCCGGCACCCATTGTAGAAGACAGCGATATCTTCTTGATATATGTGCCTTTAGCTGCTGATGGTTTCGCCTTGACAAGCGCTTCGACAAGAGCGAGCAGATTTCCTTTAAGCATATCCGCTTCAAAAGAAACTTTACCAACCGGAGCATGCACAATGCCGGCCTTCTCAACACGGAATTCAACTTTACCGGCTTTTGATTCCTTAACAGCCCTGCTTACCTCGAAAGTTACCGTACCAACCTTAGGGTTTGGCATGAGACCACGAGGTCCGAGCAACTTGCCGATCTTGCCAACGACGCCCATCATATCGGGAGTTGCAATAGCAGTATCAAAATCGAACCAGCCGCCCTGAATTTTTGCGACCAGATCATCTGATCCCACATAATCTGCTCCGGCATCAAGGGCTTCTTTTTCTTTCTCACCCTTCGCAAACACAAGAACGCGGACATTTTTGCCGAGTCCGTTAGGAAGAACTACCGCACCGCGAACCATCTGGTCTGCGTGACGTGGATCAACTCCCAACTTGACTGCGACATCGACGGTCTCATCGAATTTTGCATAAGCGGTCTGTTTCACAACATCTACGGCAGCTCCAAGTTGATAAACCTTGTCTCTGTCTATTTTCGACATTGCTTCAGAATGTTTCTTTGAGCTTTTTGACATGATACAACCTCTCTAGGGATCTTGATTAATAGCTAGTGTGCCGATTAGGCGATCTCAACGCCCATTGAGCGGGCAGTACCCTCAATCGTTCTCATGGCTGCTTCAAGTGAAGCGGCATTGAGGTCAGGCATTTTCTTTTTGGCAATCTCTTCTACCTGGGCTCTTGTCAGTTTGCCAACTTTGGTCTTGTTTGGCACTGCAGAACCGCTCTTAAGGTCGAGTGCTTTTTTAATTAGCACGGGAGCCGGAGGTGTCTTGGTAATGAATGTGAATGATCTGTCTGCGTACACTGTAATTACTACAGGTGTAATGGTACCTTCGTCAGCCTGGGTTTTTGCATTGAATGCCTTGCAAAACTCCATGATGTTAACACCATGCTGGCCGAGGGCAGGGCCGATTGGTGGCGACGGATTTGCTTTTCCTGCTGGTACCTGCAATTTAATGTAGCCGGTAATTTTCTTTGCCATGAATGTGCTCCTTTAATATACAGCGTATGCACGTCACTCTCAGATGAATGACTGATATCATTTAAGTAGTAATCTAGTTCTTCTCGACCTGCATGAATTCGAGTTCAACAGGTGTTGCGCGTCCAAAAATCGTTACTGTTACGCGCAATTTGCCCTTGTCCGGCTTGACATCTTCAACCACACCCGAAAAATTAAGGAACGGGCCGTCTACAACGCGAACAGTTTCGCCAACTTCAAACAGTACCTTGGGACGCGGCTTCTCAGCCCCTTCTTCCATTCTCTGGGTGATTTTATTTACTTCCTCATCCGCGATGGGAAAGGGAGTGTTTCCACCAACAAAACCGGTAACCTTGGCAGTTTCTTTGACAAGATGCCATGTTTCGTCAGTCAACTCCATTTTTACCAGAATGTATCCGGGGAAGAACTTCCTTGAAGAGGTCTTCTTTTCACCTTTTTTTAGTTCAACTACAGTTTCACAAGGTATGAGGATTTCTTCAAAAAAATCCTCCATACGCTCGTTTTTTATGCTTTCAAGCAGATTAAGGCGAACCTTGTTTTCAAAGCTTGAATATGTATGGACACCATACCATTTCATGGACATAGATTGACCCTTTATCCTAGTATCGTACGCAACAGCTTGGCTAGAACTAGATCACATGCACCAAGATAGAATGAAATCAGCACAACAATCACAATAACAACGCCTGTTGTTGCCATTGTTTCTTTCCGTGTCGGCCACGTAACCTTTTCGAGTTCAAGCTTTACTGATTCAAAAAATGCGGTGACTTTTTGCACACTAGACTCCTGGCAGTATGACTTTGAACTACCTGCTGTTTGAAATGCCGCAACTTCATTTCTGAAAGGAGCTACGGCTGATTGTGGCAGGCCAGGAGGGATTCGAACCCCCAACATCCGGTTTTGGAGACCGGCGCTCTACCAATTAGAGCTACTGGCCTGTACCGTGCAACAATCTACTCAGCTATTTTGTTTCCTTGTGGGGCGTGTGCTTCCGGCAGAAACGACAAAATTTACTGAACTCAAGTTTGCCAGGTGTTGTCTTTTTGTTTTTGGTTGTTGTGTAGTTTCTCTGTTTGCACTCTGTGCAACCAAGCGTGATGATGTCTCTCATAAAAGTGCATCCTTTTGTATGGTATCAGCAGACACTGACGGTGGTCATGCCTACATACGTCTGTTTTTATTCAATAATTGAAGCTACAACGCCAGCGCCAACGGTACGGCCACCCTCACGGATAGCAAAGCGCAGGCCTTCGTCCATAGCAATCGGGGTGATCAGGTTTATAGTCATGGCTACGTTGTCGCCAGGCATAACCATTT
>JANXZX010000113.1 GCA_025355325.1 Geobacteraceae bacterium | reverse complement strand
AAATATGTACCCGTTAATTTATTCCGACGGCTAACCTCATTTCGATATTGTATACACTATTTACTCTTAAGAATTCAATCGCAAATTTGAGTAGGTTTTTTTCAGAGGCTTTACGGTTATAAACCCTCACAGAGAGCCGTTTCCTGTAAGTAAAAGCGGCTTACGTCCCTTCCCATGCATATCGGATGATTATTTATTGCAAATAATCTGATTTAGAGTATATGAACATGTGGTAGTGAAGCTGATGATATAGGGAACAGGAGAAATATTTTGTGGCTGCCTGGAGTCCGGATCAAGCCCACGCAGTTTCCTTTTCAGCGGGGACAGAGAAAATGACCGCCCCGGATTGCAAACAGACTTGGCACATTAATATGCGGAGGAATTTATGAGCGTTTTTAAAACTGGCATGGTGGTAGTATTCGGAATTTCTCTTGCAGGTTCTGCTCTGGCGATTCAGCCCGGGAAAACGGTAACCTGGGAAACGCCCATGGGCAAAGTCGTCTTCGATGGCAAGGCTCACGCAGATGCAAAGCTTAAGTGCCTGGATTGTCATTCCAAGATCTTCAAGATGAAGAAAGGCTCGGCAAAGTTTAAAATGGCCGATATAAATGCGGGGAAATTCTGCGGAACATGCCATAACGGCAAAAAGGCATTTGCGGCCAACGACAAGGATAACTGCGGAATCTGTCACAGCAAGTAGTCTCTCCCACACTCTCGGTCATAAATTTGATAGTAGCGATGTCTGCCAAAGACCTGCTCAAATTTACGATTGAATTTTTGTGAGTAAATAGTGTATACAATATCGAAATGAGGTTAGCCGTCGGAATAAATTAACGGGTACATATTTCATGGCAAGAACGGCATAAGGGACCGTAACGAAACAATTGAGAATATACAGTTATTTCGTAACGGCTCCTTAACAGGACAGCATATGAAAACGGTGTCCCTCATAATTCTGATGTTGTATTTGCTGCAGCCGCTGGTGTGTTTTACTCATCCCTGCGATTCCTGTCTGGGCAACCATGATACCGCGGACACGTCGGAGACATCCGGAAATCCCTCGCACAGTCAGGATGCCGACAGTTGCAGCTCGACGGTCTGCTGTGCGGCATATACAATCCAGAACTTCGAGACCATGGTTGTTTATGTGCCACTGGTTTCTGCCATCGTCACATCCGAACGGCATCATGAACTGCCAACGGTAGTGATACCGATATTTGTCCCTCCGCAAAGCTTCGTCTGAAACATTTTCAAGCCCTTGTACCTCGAAAAATAAACTGAAATCCCGGATAACGCTGCTACCAAGGCGTGTCCGCCTGCGGCGGTTTCGAATGGAGCGCCGCTTATTTCCCGCGCTCTTTATCTCCGGCGCCCTGTGTAGACGGGAAAATGGAAAGCTTCATGGGGTGTGGCAGGGTCAATTTGATACGGATCGTGCTGATTACTATGCAATGAGCAAACAACCACAACAAAGGAGACGTAAACATGAAGAAGATGATCGTCGCAGTACTTGCAGTAACTGTCTTTGCCGGGTCAGCTTGTGCCGCTGACGTGATGGAGATGAAAAAAGGGGTCACCTTCAAGCACGAAGCCCATGCCGAAGCTCTTAAGGACTGCAAGAAGTGCCATGAAAAGATCTTTGGTGGAAAGATGGAAGGTTTTGGAAAGGATTTTGCCCACAAGAAATGCAAGGAATGCCACAGCGAGATGAAAAAAGGCCCTACTAACTGCAAAGGCTGCCATACAAAGTAGCATACCAGATCCTGCGGAGACAGAAAAAGTCTGTCTCCGCAGCTGTTGTCACGGTGTGGCTGAAAGGATTGATCGTTGGCACACAAACAAAAAATCGGCCTGGCAATTATTGCTTTCTCCGTCTACATAACCGGTGGTATCGGCTGTTTCAGCGGCATTTCACTGATACTCACGATGAATGGACGTGACCTGTGGGGATGCGGTGACGGGCGCACCATCGGGTATCTGTTTCTCTGTGTTGGAATGGCCTTGTCAATCCTCGGTGTCCTGTTCATGCGCATCTTCCGGAATCGTGGATTTAGCTGAATTCACCGTTTAACTACATACAGTGTGCTCATGCATCTCTGAAAAACGACCGAATCAGGAATCAGGAATACTGCCGGATGCTGGTACCCACGCTTTGCAACTGAACAGCTTTGTAATTAAATATATTTACTGGAGGATTTAGCCCATGTCTGCAAATTTTTTCAGATTCATCACCTTGATGTCCCTTGCGGTTACCTGGGTTCTTCCCGCACATGCCGAGCAGGGAATGGCCATTGACCCGGCTACCTGCCTTGGCTGCCACAGCGATAAAATATCCATTCAGGCCTTCGCCACCTCTGTCCATGGGAAAAACGCCTGCACCAGCTGCCATGTGGACATTACCGATCTCGCCAAACACATGAAGAAGGAGATCAAGGTTCAGAAGGTGCAGTGCGAGCGCTGTCACAAAAAACAGAATTCCGAACACTACGCCAGTGTGCATGCTGAAAAAGGCGTAACCTGTGCCCAATGTCACACTGACATCCATACCCATAATTACTGGAAAAATGACAAACGCATTGCGGTTGCCAAATGCGTCCAGTGTCATGACCAGGAAGCTGTCTATCAGTTGTCGATCCACGGCAAGGCCGTTGAGGCCAACAACATGGATTCGGCCGCCTGCCATGACTGTCACAACCTGCACGCAATCGAGAAACTAGCTGGTGGAAAAGATACGCATGGTCGTGAATTCCATACCAAGGTCTGCATGAAATGTCATAGCGACCAGAAGATGATGGCCAGGAACAAGGTCACCAATGTAGCGGTCAAATCATATATGGAGAGCTACCACGGCAAGAATTACCGTCTCGGTTTCCCTGAAAAAGTTGCCGGTTGTGCTGATTGCCATACCGCACATTCGGTGTTGCCGAAGTCTGATCCGCAGTCCAGCATCAATCCTGCAAATCTGGTTAAACAGTGTGTCCAGTGCCACCCCAGTGCAACTCCACTGTTTGCAAAGTTTTATGCTCATGGCGAGATGACGGATCGGGAAAAATATCCAATCCTGTTCTATACCTTTGTTGCCATGACCGGCCTGCTCTTGTCCACCTTCGCCGTATTCTGGGTACACACCCTGCTCTGGATGTTCCGCGGCTTCGTTGAAAACCGGGAGAAGGCAGATATGCTGGCCGCAGGAACACACCATCATGTTCATGTTACAGACGCAGGGA
>JANXZX010000110.1 GCA_025355325.1 Geobacteraceae bacterium | reverse complement strand
TGTGCCGACCTTTTTCCGTTCAGACTCTCAGATATTGTAAACTATTTTACGATAACAAATTCAGCACGTCTGTTTTTTGCCCAGGCTGCTTCATCACTCCCAACAACAGCAGGCTTTTCTTTGCCATAGCTGATAATAGAGAGATTGTCAGCTTTCACGCCAAGGGTTGTCAAGTACTGCTGAGCAGATTTGGCACGACGCTCACCCAGTGCCAGGTTGTATTCAGCCGAACCACGCTCATCGCAGTGACCTTCGATCTGTACTTTACCGGTTGGCAGAGATTTAAGGATTGTTTCAGCGTTTTTGGACAGTACGTCGCGGGTGTCCTGACGAAGGTCCGATTTGTCAAAATCAAAATAAGCGGTCTCGAAACTGATTACGACTTCGGCAGGTTTTACGGCAGGAGCCGCCGGCTCTGCTTGAACAACCTTTGGTGCCTCAGCTTTCGGCTGTACCATCACTGGCGCCGCTTTTTCAACCGGCTTGGCCGGTTCAGCAACTACAACAGGAGCGACTGGCTCTTCTTTTTTAACAACTTCTTTGTTAGCACAACCGCCAGCAAGCAATGCTGCCATACTGACGCCCATCAACAATGCCACCATGTTTTTTTTCATACCGAGCTCCTGTTCTTTCATAAAATGAGGCACAATGCCTTGATAAACAACACGCGGAGTAATTATACCCACCAGCGCCAGTTTTGCAACTGTTTATATGTTGACAGCTTCATATAGATTAAGGAATTCTGCCCCATTAATGAGCTGACCAGGCCGGCTGGGAAAACGCTCCCTTACCCTGGGAAACTCTTGTCTGTCCAGTGCCGTCTGCACGCATTACATATACGCCATCACCACCGCTGCGCTTTGAACTGAAGCTGATAAACCGCCCATCGGCTGACCATGAAGGATTCTCATTGTTTCCATCAAGCGTGAGTTGAGTGTCTGAAGAACCATCCGGAGCGATGGTGAAAATACTGAATCCTCCGCTGGTCATCCGTGAGTACGCTATTTTATCCCCCTTTGGAGACCAGCGTGGATTGACATTGTAGTTGCCGGATGTTGTGAGTCGCCTGAGATTACCGCCATCGGCATTCATAACAAAGATCTGCGGTTTCCCCAGGCGATCCGAGACAAAAGCGATCTGTTTGCCATCCGGAGACCAGGCCGGATAGAGATCGAGGGCCGGATTGATCGTCAGTCTGGTCGGATGGCTGCCGTCTCTGTCAATGGTATAGATCTCGGAATCACCATCCTTGCTGAGTGCGAGCGCGATTTTACTTCCGTTCGGAGACCAGTTTCCGGTTATATTGAGCCCCTTGCGTGCTGAGAGTGGGATCTCAGTCGGGCTCGACAAGGAACGCCGGTACAGATCGGGGTTGCCGCGTTTATACGATGTAAAGATGATCTCACGGCCGTCTGGTGAAAAATCCGGATTCATGTTTATGGAGCCATTTTTTGTCAGGGGGAGTGGATTGTATCCATCCCAGTCCATGATCCATATTTCCTTGTTGCCGGATTGAGTCGATACATAGGCAATTCTGGTGGTGAATACGCCCGGTTCGCCGGTAATAGTCCGCAGAACCTCATCTGCAAAGGAATGGCTGAAGCGCCGCAGATCCTTGGCTGCTCCGAGAAACCGCTTTGCAGTGAGTAGTTTGCGGTTAATAACATCATAAAGACGAAACTCTACAGTCAACTGTCCGCTTTTCAAACTGTACTCACAGGCGGTCAGCAGGTCGAATCCGGAATTCTGCCATGGAATAAAATCAATATCGGTCAGCACAATAGTCTTTGCCGCAGGCAGTTGAGCACGGTTTTCCGCCAGGACGACTCCGGACATATTCATGTCGAAAGTGATGACATCCGAGATTGTCTTTGCCGACTCAGGATTGAGGCTCGCATCGAGTGAGCGCGGGGTATCTACCGCCAGTTTCATCATCCGATTGCCGGGAGCGGTAACTTCAATGTATCCTGACTGGGCGTACAGGGTGAATGGTGAAATAACGAGAAACAGGACAATTAGAAAAATGTGCATTAGTGTACCCGGTGTATTATCGTGAAGTTGATGTGCTGCTGGAAATACCTTTTGGTTTGAAGATGAAACCATTTTCAAACACAGCGCGGTTCGGAGGTGCGGTAAATTTTTCGCTCGCCAGGTCTATCGCCCGTCTGACCGCCAGTTCAAATGTCGCATCACCACTGCTGCGTTCCACTTTCACCCTCGAAAGCTTCCCCTCAGCTGTGATCGTCAGCCTCACGGCCACTTCCGGCTTCTTGGTCGTATAACTACTCGTCAGCTTTAATGCATCTTCGAGCCGTGACTTTATGTAATCAGCATAACGGCTGCCGGCTTCGGTGCCACTGGCTCCGGGCATGCCGGATTTCAGGCCGCCGGCTTTCACTTTGTTCTGCAACTTTTCCAGAACGGCCTCTTCGTGCCGGGCTTCGCTGTTCCTCTCCAATTTTGCCATTCGTTCGGCAAATGCCGATTCAGACTCTGTGGTATTTGGATTGGCAGACTTCACGGTAGCTTTCAAAGGAGCTTTCACCGTCATTGGTGACGAAGAAACAGGTTCAGGAAGGGGTACAGAATCAGTTTCGCCAACTTTCGGGGTGGGGGCACCCAATTGGGGATTGGCAACCGGTAGAGAGATGACATCCACATAATATGTTTCCTGGATGGCCATCTGTGCCGGAAACAGACGCCCCGACCACAGCAGCAATAAAAAAACCGCCAGGTGAATGACGGCTGAAGCGGTGAAACTGACACCCATTCCGGCATCAATTCTTGAAACCTGGGAGCTCATTATTTTGCAGCCGGTTCCGTTACCATGCCTAGGCGCTCAATGCCAGCCCCTTTGATATCAGCCATGGTGCGAACCACTTCTCCATACGGTACGCCGGCATCAGCCTTCAAAAACACTTCTTTCTTAGCCCGCGAGGCAAACGTTGTCGTAAGCCGGTTACGCAAGTCTCCCGCCGGTACTTCATCCTTGTTTATAAAAACCTTGCCGTTCTTGTCCACGGAGACTATGACGGACTCCTCAACGGGGGTCATGGCCTTGGTATCCGCTTTCGGCAGGTTCACCTGCACCCCCTGCTGCATCATCGGAGCCGTAACCATGAATATGACCAGCAACACCAGCATGACGTCCACCAGCGGAGTTACGTTTATTTCAGCCATCACGGCGCGATTATGGTTTTGTCCGCCCATTGCCATGGTCTATTTCCCCGCGATATTGCGCTGTACGATATTGAGAAATTCAGTGGTGAAGCTGTCCATCTCATTTATCAATACGCGGATTTTGTGTTGGAAGTGATTGTAAGCCATAACGGCAGGTATGGCCGCCACCAGACCGATTGCAGTGGCGATCAGCGCTTCGGCAATACCTGGTGCGACAACAGCCAGCGAAGCGGAACCGGTTTTGCCGATACCTTCGAAGGCGGTCATAATTCCCCATACAGTACCGAACAAGCCTATGAAAGGTGATGTGGAGCCGGTGGTAGCGAGGAAGGTCAGATATTTTTCAAGGCGGGTTATTTCGGAATTCGTTGCGCGGCGCAAGGCACGGGAAACATTCTCTATTCCCCCCAGGTCCGTACTGAAACCGGCGCCTTCACTCTTGCCGTCGGATTCCACAACCTTTTTCAGCTCTCCGTATCCCTCGTTGAATAATACGGTGAGAGGAGAGTTGGCAAAACGATCAACCTGAGACGCAATTGCATCAAAGCGCTTTGATTTCCAGAAAAAGTCCATAAAACGCTCGGATTCGCTCTTTGCCCGCTGAACCTGAAAAAATTTGAACAGGATGATGGCCCAGGAAACGACCGAGAATGAGAGCAGTAATAAGAGAACAAGTTTAACGATGATGCCGGCGCTGGTGATTATGGCCAAGGATTGATACCTCCGCTTGGGTTAGAAACCTTAAAAAACTAATACTTCCAAACAATCAAGTCAAGACAAAAACCAGGAGGCTGCCCCGGCTCTGACTCTGCTATCGTTTTGCCAGTTGCTCAACAATGTTGTCAAGGATTGCTTCAGCCAATTGGTCTTTGGACATAAGCGTGCACTCAATGCTGGTGCCATCCTTAAAAAGCAGCAGTGCGCGGTTGGTATCCACATTAAATCCGGCATCAGGCTGGCTTACATCGTTTGCTACGATCATATCCAGATTTTTTTTACTCAGCTTCTGTGCCGCGTTCTCGGCCAGCGCATTGGTTTCTGCGGCAAACCCGACCAGGAACGGACGTTGTTTCAGCTTTCCCAAATCGGCCAGTATGTCGGGGTTTTTTACCAGCTCGATTGCTATCTGACTTGATTTCTTTTTGATCTTTACACTGTTTCTCACCAGTGGGCGGTAGTCCGCCACTGCTGCCGCCTTGATTACCACGTCAAATTGGGCAACACGGGCCATAACTTCACTCTGCATTTCTGCGGCGCTTGTGACGTTAACAACGGTTACGCTGTCTGGCTTTTTCAAAGCAGTTGGTCCGCTGACAAGAAGCACCTGCGCACCTCTTCGCCTGGCTGCACGAGCTAAGGCATAGCCCATCTTCCCCGAAGAGTGGTTGCTGATATAGCGGACCGGGTCAATTTCCTCACGGGTTGGCCCCGCAGTTATCATTATCTTCAATCCTGCCAAATCTTTCTTTGTCAGAGCGGCAACGGCAGATTCGAAAATAGCTTCCGGCGCGGCAAGTTTGCCCTCGCCCTCCCAGCCACACGCGAGGCTGCCGCGAACCGGTGCCTCAAAGAGGTATCCCAAACGTTGCAGTTTCTGCTCGTTTTCCTGATAAATCGGATTGGTGTACATATTGACGTTCATGGCCGGGGCAAACAGTACCGGAGCTTTTGTCGCCATAACAGTCGTGGTAAGCAGATCATCCGCGATTCCTGCCGCTATTTTGCCGATAACATTGGCTGTGGCCGGGGCTATGATGAACAGATCCGCCCGGTCAGCCAATGAAATATGCCCGATTTCCTGTTCTGAAATCAGATCGAACAGCTCCGTATGTACCGGATTTGACGATAGGGTCTGAAAGGTGAGCGGCGCGACAAACTCCCGGGCGGCATGTGTCATGATAACGTGAACATTCGCTCCCGCCTTGGTCAAGAGCCGTAACAGTTCAACCGCCTTGTATGCGGCGATACCTCCGCACACACCCAGAATGATATTTTTTTGTTCAAGCATTATCCGCGCTCATTTCAGAAGTAGGGGTTAAAGTTTTTTTCATGTCCGATGGTAGTCTCCGGGCCGTGTCCCGGGTAAGCAATCACTTCGTCCGGGAGCGTAAAAAGTTTGGTTCGGATTGATTGCAGCAACTGCTCATGTGAACCGCCCGGTAGATCAGTGCGACCGATTGAATCGGCAAAAAGCGTATCGCCTGTAATCACAATGCGCTCATTCTCAAAATAAAGACAGCATCCCCCCAGAGTATGTCCGGGGGTATGCAATACTTTTGCGCGGCAGGTGCCAAAGAATATATCCATGCCGTCAGTCAGGTAGGCGTCTGCCTCTGGTGAATTATCGCCTTGCAAACCGTATGCACGGGCGACTTCGGCAGACCTGCCCAGCATTGGAGCATCAGCCTGATGGATGAGAAGCCGTGCGCCAAAGGTCGCCAGTGCTTCGCGGTTTCCTCCCAGATGGTCGAAATGGCCATGCGTGTTGATGATGGTGTGGATCTTCAAGCCATGTTTCTGTACCAGAGCAACGATCTGATCTACGTCACCACCCGGATCAACAACCATACCCTCGCGGCTCTGTTCGCATGCAACAATGTAACAGTTTACCGCCAGCGGTCCTACAGCAATGGATTCAAATATCATATTTCTCTCGTTTCAGGAATTTCCGGTATGTAACGTACAGGGTACGTAGAAGCGGTTTGCCGAATATTGACTTCTGCTGAGGACATGCTACACTTGCCTCGCGGCTCTGGCAACCAAAACAGCGGAGGAAAATCAATGAAAACAGCGGTTGTAGAATCAGGAGAATGCATCAGTTGCGGCCTGTGCGTCTCAATCTGCCCCTCCGTCTTCAGATTCGGCAGCAATGGCAGATCCGAGTGTTATGATCCTGCCGGTGCATCCGAAGCTGAAATCCAGAGCGCAATCGACGGCTGTCCCGTCCAGTGTATCCACTGGACATAATTCATTAAGTAAGGAGCTAAACATTATGGAACGTTGGATATGTAATATCTGCCAGTACGTCTACGACCCCGCTGTTGGTGATCCGGATCGCGGTATTGCACCGGGAACATCGTTTGAGGCGCTTCCGGACGACTGGTGTTGTCCTCTCTGCGGAGCCGGCAAGGATGTCTTCGAACAGGAATAATAACGGCAGGGCGGGCTTTCGTGCCTGCCCTGCTGCATTAGCTCGCCGGTTTATCAGCTTTCTTGATAATATCCACTTCCGTATGACCGGCTTCCAGTTTTATCCGCCACACCAGACCGCACGCCCCACACTCCTTAACCGGCGAATGTTCTGCTGAATAGCCGTTTGAATGCATATCAAGATCAACTTCCGTCCGACTTCCACAGTTAGGGCACTTCATTGTTCTACCTCCTGATTTGTTATATGTAGCTCACTTATCTCAGTTCCGGCAAAATAGTAGTGATTGCTCCAAAAAGTCCGTCCAGATCCTCACGGGTCATGTCACCCATGTGTGCAATGCGGAAGGTCTCTCCTTTTATCTTCCCGTAGCCGTCGTCGAAGGCAAAACCGGCTTCCCCCAGATTCTTTTTCAGAGATGCCAGATCGATTCCTCGGCTGTTTCGACTGCATGTCAATGTCTGTGAACGGTACGGCGCTGCCGGAAAAGATTCGAAACCACGACCGGTCAGCCAGCTTCGCACATAGCCGGCAAGGTCGTCGTGGCGCGCCCAGCGGTTTTCAAGCCCTTCAGCAAACATTCGCTGCAGTTGGCAATCAAGCGCGTATATCAGGGAGATGCAGGGGGTTGAAGGAGTATTGTTTTTGGCATCATTGGCGGCAAATTCGATAAAGTCAAAATAATAGCCGCGTCCTTCCATAGTAGCCGCCCGTTGGAGTGCCTTTTCGCTGGCAGTGAACACTGCCAGACCGGGGGGGAGAGCAAATGCCTTCTGGACGCCGAAGATACAGCAATCGATACCGAGCTCATCAACCGGGATCTTCAGAGCGCTCATGGAAGAAACCGTATCGACGATAAATTGTACGTCCGGAAATTTGCGCATTACTTCGGCAATTTCCGGCAGGGGCGACATAACTCCGGTGGAAGTCTCGTTATGGATCATGGTCATGCTGTCATATTTCCCCGTTGCGAGGGCCTTTTCAACCGCATCTGCAGTAACCGGACTGCCCCAGTCAAAGCGGATGGCGTCAGCCTGTTTGCCGCACCGTAGCGTAACATCATGCCATTTATCAGAAAAAGCACCGTTACAGAAATTTGCGCACCGTTTGCCAACCAGGTTGCGAATTGCTCCCTCCATAACTCCGAATGCGCTCGAAGTGGCCAGGAAAACCTTGTCATTTGTGAACAGCAGTTTTTTTAAACCGGATGTGACCCTGCCATGCAGTTCGGCGTATTCTTTCATCCGGTGGCCAATCATGGGAGAAGCCATGGCCCGCAGGATGTCGGGATGAACCTCAACCGGTCCGGGGATAAACAGTTTTTTGTGCATGAGATGTAACTCCAACGCTGAAAAATAGTGGTTAGTCAATATGTTGTGAAGCTAGCAAATGAAGGTAATAAAGTCAAGATTCAGCGAGGCAGGCACAAAAAGAACAATGGTAATGACTGCAAAACTGTGCAGTTTGCAATTGACGATGATTGACTCAATCTGTATAGTTGCGCGCTTAAGTGATATTTTTATCTGTATGGAGGACCGGTCCCGATGGTGAAGCGAATATTTTTGTTGGCTGTTTCAGTATGTATGTTGTCTGTCGTCTGCGCTGGTGCAGTCGAAACAAAAGATATTTATTTTAAATTCAAAAATGCGGGACCGGTTGTTTTCAGCCATGAACTCCACCTGAAAAAATATAATAATAACTGTAAAATGTGCCACGATGCAATTTTTAACCTGAGAAACAAGAAACACTATACCATGGCTGAAATGGAAAAGACCAAGTCGTGCGGTGCATGTCATAGCGGCATGAAGGCCTTCAGTGTTTCCAGTGCAAAAGATTGTTCCCGGTGTCACAAAGGTAAGCCGCAGGATGTTACCTATACAGTAAAGGGTCTCGGCACTGCTTTATTCAGCCATGCGACACACATTGCCAAAACCGGTGGCGACTGCAAAGGGTGTCATAACAGTTCCGTTATATCCGGCAAAGGGAAAGCGGTGACAATGGCTGAAATGGAGAAAGGTCGTACCTGCGGTTCATGCCACAATGGCAAGCGGGCTTTTGCTGTCTCAGGAACGTGCGACCGTTGCCACAAAGGACTTAAACCGAAAGAAATCTCTTTCAACCTGAAAGGCGTAGCCCCCGCCACTTTCAGCCACGCATTTCATACTCAAGCGTACAGCTGTAAAGAATGCCATACCAAATTATTCCCCTACAAATCGGTAGTCGGAAAAGCAACCATGAGTGACATGGTTAACGGAAAATCCTGCGGTACCTGCCACAATGGGAAGGATGCTTTTGCCTCTTCCGGTGATTGTGACAAATGCCACAAGGGACTAAAGCCGGGCAAAATTACGTTTAAAACTTCTGCTGGTGAGGCAATGTTCAGTCACGAATTCCATCTTCAGACATATAAATGTGCCGATTGCCATACCAAGGTGTTTCCGTATAAGGCCGGTGCACTGAAGGCCACCATGACTGAAATGGAAGCCGGCAAGTCATGCGGCGCGTGCCATAACAAGGGTAAAGATGCCTTCTCCGTTCAGGATGAGTGTGGCAAGTGCCACAAGATGTAGGTTTGGTAGAAAACCAGTGACTTAATTACTGCGCATTGCGCAGAAAATCCAACACAAGAGGGAGACGTAAACATGAAAAAGATGATGATTGCATTGCTTGCAGTAACAGTTTTTGCCGGGTCAGCATTTGCCGGTGATGTGATGGAATTTAAAAAAGGTGTTACCTTCAAGCACAAGGCTCATGCCGAGGCTTTGAAAGATTGCAAAAAATGCCACGAAAATGCTCAGGGTGGAAAAATCGAAGGTTTTGGCAAGGATTACTCCCATAAGAAATGTAAAGAATGCCATACCGATATGAAAAAAGGCCCAACAAACTGCAAAGGTTGCCATACGAAGTAGTTTCTTGCGTTGCGGAGGCGGGACAGCCCGTCTTCGCAACGCCCCATTTGGCGTACGCCATGTCAGCAGACTATTCCCTCCCTCCACGCTCAAATCCATAAACAGTTTAATGACTTTATTCAATTAATTGATGAACAGATTGGGTATCGTCCCGATTGGTGTCATGATTATTCTTATATCTGAGAAACCCGTGCCGACTGGAGCGCTAAATAATATCTGTATACTGCATACGGTATTCAATTTCATTGCTATTAATCATGTACTTCGTGTATACACGTTAGGATTTTAGTAACTACTCTTCGTCCTGTATTTGCTGTGCGCCACTGCAATGCGTAACTGAAGGGCAACTCCATGCAGAGATTCTTGACAGAATGCAGACTGTTACTTGCGATGCCGGTGTTATTCATGCTCCTGCAGGTGGGCATTGCGCAGCACCATCATACTATTGAGCTCTCCGGCAATGACGAAGAATCGTTAAATTTTCTCCCGACGGCATTTTGTCTTGATCTCGTAAAACATGATGTGCTGCCCTGCTTTACGACGGTAGTTTTGTTGTCTTCTGCCTTTCGTCCGTGGGTTTGCAACTCTGATCGTTTTCATTTTCCGGTTGCGGTTCCTGTATCAGACCCCCCGCAGAGCCGGGCTCCACCGACTTCGTTGCTGTTTGCGAAGTGGAACTGTTGAAGAGTTTCTGATTGATATCATTTCATACCAGTTATTGTTTGTGTATAAAGGATTAAAATTTTTACTACTTGGAGGATTGAGTCAATGTTGTCGATTTTATTCAGATGTATTACCCTGATGTTCCTTGCTGTTGTGTGCGCTCTCCCTGCACACGCCGAACAGGGAATGGCAATTGATCCGGCCACCTGCCTGGGTTGCCACAGCAACAAGATGTCTATTCATGACTTTGCCGCTTCTGTTCATGGCAAGAATGCCTGTACCAGCTGCCACGTGGACATTACCGATCTTGCCAAGCACATGAGAAAAGAGATCAAAGTCCAGAAGGTACAGTGCGAGCGGTGCCACAAAAAGCAGAATTCAGAGCATTATGCCAGCGTACATGCTGAAAAAGGCGTGACGTGTGCTCAATGCCACACTGACATCCATACTCATAATTACTGGAAAAACGACAAGCGCATTGCCGTTGCAAAGTGCGTCCAGTGTCATGACAAGGAAGCGGTTTACCAGAAGTCGGTTCACGGTAAAGCAGTTGCCACCGGCAACATGGATTCAGCAGCCTGCCACGATTGTCATAATCTCCACGCCATTGATAAGCTGACTGGCGGAACAGACCACAAAGGTCGTGAATTTCATACGAGAGTTTGTATGAAATGCCACAGCGACGAGAAGATGATGACCAGGAACAAGGTCACCACTGTTGCGGTCAAATCATACATGGAAAGTTACCACGGCAAAAATTACCGCCTCGGTTTCCCCGATAAAGTTGCCGGTTGCGCTGATTGCCATACAGCTCACTCGGTATTGCCGAAATCTGATCCAAAATCCTCCGTCAATCCCGCTAATATGGTCAAGCAATGCGCCCCGTGCCATCCTAAGGCAACACCGCTTTTTGCCAAATTTTATGCCCACGGCGAAATGACCAACAGGCATGAATATCCAATCCTGTTCTATACCTTTGTAGCCATGACCGGACTGCTGCTATCTACATTTGCGGTTTTCTGGATGCATACCCTTCTCTGGATGTTCCGCGGCTTTGTGGAGAACCGGGAAAAGGCCGATATGCTTGCAGCAGGAACGCATCACCATGTGATTGCCGATGCACACAAGCAGTATCGTCGTTTTAACCGCGTCCACATCTTCATGCATATTCTGGTTATTACCAGCTTCCTGCTCCTGTCATTGACCGGACTGCCGCTTAAGTTCTGCACCCAACCATGGGCAGTATCGCTTATGAACCTGTATGGCGGTTCAGCAAATGCCGGGTTCCTGCATCGCGTCGGTGCTGCAATCACATTTGTCTATTTTGGCATGGCACTTGTGATGAGCGTCAACTTCCTCTTCATCAGGAAAGATATCAAGGGTAACCCGCTCCAGCGTCTGTTCGGGCCGGACTCACTCTGTTTCAATCTCCGTGATATCAAGGATGTGTATTTCATGGTCAGATGGTTCTTCTTCAAGGGACCGAAGCCGACATTCGAGCGGTGGACGTACTGGGAGAAATTTGACTTTGTAGCGGTCTTCTGGGGTATGTTTGCCATCGGCGGCTCAGGTCTGATGCTGTGGTTCCCCGAATTCTTCGGTATGTTCCTGCCGGGATGGGCGTTCAACGTCGCTACAATTGTCCATTCTGACGAAGCGTTGCTGGCTACAGGCTTCATCTTCTCGGTACACTTCTTCAACACCCACGGGCGCCCTGAGAAGTTCCCGATGGACTTCGTTATCTTCAACGGCCAGATCGGCAAAGAAGAAATGTTGGAAGAACGTGGTGATCAATGGAAGCGCTATGAGGAAGATGGCATCACCGAACAGTTTGCCTGCAAGCGAACCAGTGGTGTTGTGTATGACTTCCTGGTCAAGGGTTTTGGATTCCTCGCTCTCTGCACCGGCATTGGACTCCTGCTGTTGATGATCCTGGCCTTCATGAGCGGTGGCGGGCACTAACCCAGCGCAAGCAACACGGTAACACAAAAGGCCGCACCTTCTCCGGGTGCGGCCTTTTGTGTTCAAGGATTACCTGTACAAAAATACCTGCCGTAAGTGGTATAATGGCCATATAAAAAGCAGCAGGTTTCGTACAGGAGGCGATGATGAAAAAACAGGGATTTTGTACGGTCTTGATTACGGCAGTTCTGCTCATGCTCGGTACGGCTCCGGGTTGTGCCGACAAACGGGAAGTCGGAGTGCGTGTCGATAAAGCAGGACTGATAAAGACGTATTCATACGAAAAAAAGGGGTTTGTCATGAGTGAGAAAGTCATAAAAACAGATGCCGAGTGGAAGAAACAACTGACGCCTGAGCAGTATGATATTTTACGAAAAAAGGGGACCGAACAGGCCGGTACCGGCAAATATGCCAGTACTCATGAACATGGCGTCTATCGTTGTGCCGGGTGCGGTCTGGATCTGTTCCGTTCGGAAGATAAGTATGATTCCGGCACCGGGTGGCCGAGTTTTTTCGCGCCAATTGCCCCCGAGAACATCGCAACGGAAGCTGATAACAGTCTGTTCTCGCGGCGGACGGAAGTGCTGTGCCGCCGCTGCGGCGGACATCTCGGCCATGTATTTGATGACGGTCCGAAACCGACCGGCCTGCGTTACTGCATGAATTCGGCGGCGTTGGACTTTGTTGCAGGCAGGTAAGAGGTGGTATCATGAATAGAATTGTGTCTGTGCTATTAGGGGTTTGGGTCGCCTTGATTTTGACGGGACCTGTAAATGCTGCCGGTTTTGAAAAAGCAGTGTTTGCGGGTGGTTGTTTCTGGTGCATGGAAGCGCCGTTTGACAAACTTCCGGGAGTTGTCTCAGTCACATCCGGTTATACCGGAGGGCATACAAAGAATCCGACCTATGAGGAAGTTTCTGCCGGTGGGACCGGTCATGCTGAAGCGGTACAGGTCGTGTATGACTCGTCCAAGGTGTCCTATTCGTCTCTCTTAAAGGTGTTCTGGCAAAATATCGATCCGACTGTAGCGAACCGGCAATTTTGTGACGCCGGCCATCAGTATCGCTCTGCGATTTTCTATAAGGGAGAAGAACAACATAAAGCAGCGTTGCAGTCAAAAGCCGCTCTGGAAAAGAACAAGCCGTTCCGGGAGCAGGTCATGACAGAAATCATCGCAGCCACAGAGTTTTATCCAGCCGAAGAATATCACCAGCACTACTATAAAAAAAATCCGCTCCGGTACAAATTTTACCGGAACGGATGTGGTCGGGATAAGCGGTTGAAAGAACTTTGGGGAGATGCTGCCGGTCATTGACTCCGACAGTGCAGCTATAGATCCCCTCAGAGAAACAAGCGAGGGGTTGCGGTATGATACGTCTTCCGGTCAGGCGTCATTAAGTGCTGCTTTCAGCAGTTGGCTCGGTTTGAAGGTGAGTATTCTACGAGCTGATATCTCCAGTGGTTCCCCTGTCTGCGGGTTTCTGCCGCGCCTGGCTTTTTTCTGCTGGACTTCAAATTTTCCAAAACCTGAAATCTTCAGGTCTTCATTTGATTCAAGGCATTTCTTGATCAAAGATATCACGCACTCAACGAGTTCAGACGAGTCTTTTTTTGAATAACCACATGTGTCGGAAACTTTCTCAACAATATCTGCCTTTGTCATTGGGCGCCTCCGCTGAAATTTTCAAAACAATACACGAAAACCGCTAGTTGTGCAAGTCGGACTATCCGAACCAGATAAGACGACGGGGTGTCAACAATCCGACGCGTTCAATGGTTTGACGCGCCTTGATAGTTGTGGTATTTGACTGTGTGCAGTTGCAAAGGTTCTGATATAAGAGGGTTTCTGCTCTGCAGGTAGAGATGCAGGGACAATGGACCCTGGCGGCATGAAAAATGCAGGGGAAAGCAGTTCGACACTACGTGCTACAAGGCGATTGGCAGAATATATATTATGGCAAACGGTTCAGTGGAAGCGATAGAATTACGCGGATTTCGAAAGAGCTCAGACATTTATGTCGCACTGGGCCTTATCGGCATACTTGCGTTGATGATCATTCCACTGCCTGCGTTTATGCTCGATATCTTTCTTGCAGCAAATATAACGATAGCCCTGTCAATTCTGCTGATTTGTCTCTACACCATACAACCTCTTGATTTTTCAGTATTCCCTTCAGTGCTGCTTGTCACAACCCTCTTTCGTTTGGCCCTTAATATCGCCTCAACCCGCTTGATACTGCTGCACGGCAGTGAAGGCGCCGAGTCAGCTGGCGCGGTTATCAAGGCATTCGGTCAGTTCGTGGTTGGAGGTAATTACGTTGTCGGAGCGGTGTTGTTCCTGATTCTGGTGATTATCAACTTTGTTGTCATCACCAAGGGTGCCGGCCGGGTTGCCGAGGTCGCGGCGCGTTTTACCCTGGACGCCATGCCGGGCAAGCAGATGGCGATAGACGCCGACCTTTCTGCCGGTCTTCTGACCGATAAGGAAGCAAAGTTACGCCGACTGAAAATATCCCGGGAAGCGGATTTTTACGGTTCCATGGACGGTGCCAGCAAGTTCGTACGTGGTGATGCCGTTGCCGGCATCATGATCGTTCTTATAAACATTTTTGGTGGTTTGATTATCGGGGTATGGCAACAGGGTATGCCGCTGATGAATGCCCTAACCAATTATACGTTGTTGACAATCGGTGAGGGTCTGGTTGCCCAGATACCGGCTCTCATTATTTCAACGGCTGCCGGTATCCTCGTAACCCGCTCCGCAGATGAAAACAGTTTCGGTCAGGAGCTTACCGGGCAGTTTTTGAACTACCCGAAAGCTTTTTTTGTTGCATCCGGCGTCATGTTTCTGTTTGCCCTTATTCCGGGACTTCCCCACTTTGCTTTTTTTCTTCTGTCGGGCGTGACGTTTCTGATCGGTAAAATGGCGCGCGAAAAGGCAGAGGTTATTGAGGAATCTGCTGCTCCAGAATTGACTGCCGGAGAAGAGTCTATTGATCAGGCGTCAAATATTCGACCGCTGGACGTACTGGAACTGGAGGTAGGGTATGGGCTTGTACCGATGGTTGATGCCGCGCAGAGCGGTGAACTGCTGGAGAGAATTCGCTCAATTCGTCGTCAAACCGCACAAAAAATGGGTTTTGTTGTACCGCCGATTCATATTCATGATAATTTACAACTCAAACCGTATGAATATAATCTGCTGATTCGCGGTGCACGGGTGGGGGGAAGCGAACTGACCGGCCAGTATCTGGCAATGGATTCCGGCGCTGTTACGGCCAGCTTGCCCGGCACGACGACCAAGGAACCGGTGTTCGGATTGCCGGCGGTCTGGATTCGGAGCGAAGATCGCGATAAAGCCCAGGTCAACGGGTACACAGTTGTGGATAGCACGACGGTTGTCGCCACTCATATCAGTGAAATTATCAAGCGCCACTCACACGAACTTCTGGGGCGTCAGGAACTTCAACAACTGCTTGACAATGTTGCCGTCACTGCTCCCAAGGTGGTTGACGAGCTGATACCGAATCTGCTTAATCTTGGAACAGTGCTGCGGGTGGTCAAGAGCCTTCTCAAAGAAGGAGTTTCGATACGCGATATGCGCACCATCCTGGAAACTCTGGCCGATTATGCGTCTCTGACCAAAGATCCTGATGTGCTGACTGAGTTTGTCAGGCAGGGACTGGGACGATTCATCGTGGATCAGTACAAAGTTGATGATGAAACTCTTTTCCTGGTGACGATTGACCGGGAAGTGGAGGATATGATCGCCGAAGCAATTCAGCCGTCTGATCAGGGGAGTTATCTGGCGATAGAGCCGGCTGTTGCCCAGCAGATTATCGCGTCAGTCAGAAATATGTCGGAACGCTTTGGAGCGAGTGGTGCTCAGCCGGTGCTTTTGGCCTCGCCGTCGATTCGACGTCATGTCCGGAAATTGATTGAGCGTTTCATCCCGCACATGGCGGTGCTGTCGCACAATGAAATACCTCAGAATGTTAAAATACAGTCTCTAGGGGTGGTAAGTTTCAATGTTGGTTAAAACTTTTCAAGCGGCAAGTATGCCGGAAGCATTGCGTATGGTTAAGGCCGAACTTGGGCCGGATGCGATGATCCTTTCGACAAAAAAAGAGAAGACCGGCGGCTTTCTCGGGTTTTTCAGCAAGCAGGTCTATCGCATTACGGCGGCGATTGATCCGGCCCGGAAACAACAGGCTCCTCCTCCTTCCGTGCCGGTTGTGCACCGTGAAGCGCCACCGCGTGAACGGACGGCGCGGGAAGAAATGGAAAGTTCAATGCTGGCCCCTTTGGCGCGTGAACTGAAAGATCTGCGTGAAAAGGTTGAATCTCTTACCCGTCGGAACGAGGAGCTGGGTGCGGAAACGAATTCTGCTGCAGGGGGGGAAGCGGAAGGACTGCAGGATGGGGGAATAAATCTTAAGAATATTCCTCGATCAGACCTTGAAGAAATCAAAAAGCTGCTCCTGGCAACCCTCGCAAAGAGCCAGGAAGGTGGCACCAAAGATATTCAATGGCCGGTAATTGCCGAAGATGGCACCCTGAAAGCGCAGTCAGGAGCGGAACTGCTTCCGGAAGATTCTCCTCTCGCCAGAGAGCTGGCTGCAAGCGGGGTTTCTACCGAGCTTATCAGGAAGATTGTCGATACACTTAACACGTTACCGCTGGAGAGTGGTAGCCAGACTGTCAAGGGCCGACTTGGCGAGACACTTGGACGCTTGATCAAATTTGCCGGAACGCTCAAGCTGAAAAAAAACTCACCCCGTATTATCGCTCTGGTCGGGCCGACCGGAGTCGGAAAGACGACAACAACCGCCAAGCTGGCCGCCATGTACGCCCTCAATCGAGGCAACAAGGTTGCTTTGATTACCATGGATATATTCAGGGTTGGAGCCGTGGAGCAGCTCAAAACCTACTCACGGATCATGGGGATTCCCCTGGAAGTCGCATCTACTCCCAAGGAACTTGAAAAGGCTGTTGAGAAGCATTCAACGTGCGATCTTATTTTTATCGATACAGCCGGTCGCAGCCACAAGGACAAGGAAAAGCTGGATGAAATGAAAAACTTCCTTGAAGATAAAATTCCGATGGAGGTCTACCTCTGCCTTTCGGCCACCACAAAGGATCGTGAGCTGGAAGAAATTCTGAATCGCTTTCGGGTTTTTCAGATAAGCAAGGTTGTCTTTACAAAAATCGATGAGTGCGAAAGTGTCGGGAATATGGTTAACCTATTGATGAAGGATAATTTGCAGATAGCCTATTTTACTACTGGTCAGCGGGTGCCTGAAGATATTGAAATTGCGACACCGGCCAAGCTGGCAGATATGATTTTTCGTGAGGGGGCAGAATGAGCAGTGCATCAGAAACGGGCGACCAGGCTGATACTCTTCGCCAGATGGCCCGCACGGCGAAAAAGACACAGAAGGGTGATTCCACATCGGCAAGTGGATTAGCTGATCAGCAAGGAATCCGGGTTATATCGGTAACCAGTGGCAAGGGGGGCGTAGGCAAGAGCAACGTCGTTTCCAACCTTGCCATCGCCCTGTCAGCTCAGGGAAAGAAAGTCCTGTTGATCGACGCGGACCTCGGGCTCGGCAACCTCGATGTTCTGCTGGGACTGTCGCCGGTTTACAATCTCAATCATGTGCTGAACGGCGACAAAAGCATTATGGACATCCTTATTGACGGGCCTGCCGGCGTCAAGATTATTCCAGCCGGATCCGGCGTCCAGGAGTTGACGAGTCTGGGGCAGCATGAGAAGCTGAAGTTGCTGGATGAACTGGATCGACTGGAAGAACATTTCGATATTATGATTGTCGATACCGAAGCCGGTATTTCGGAAAACGTCACCTATTTTACCGTTGCCGCGCAGGAAATTTTTGTTGTGGTAACTCCGGAACCGACATCCATAACTGATGCCTATGCTCTGATCAAACTCCTGGCAACACGCTACTCGGAGCACCATTTCAAAGTTCTGGTCAATATGGCCAAGGACAGTGAGGATGCTCTTGAGGTTTTCCGGAAACTGGCCAATGTGGCAGGCCGTTTCCTAGACATCTCACTTGATTATCTTGGCTGTATCGTCAAGGATGAAAAGGTGGTTGAGGCGGTAAAGCGTCAAAAAGCCGTCACCGAACTTTTTCCTGATTCAGAGGCGGCACAATGTTTTACCACAATAGCCAAGCGGGTAATTGAAAACAAGCGACAGGGTCGGGTTAAGGGAAATATCCAGTTTTTCTTCCGAAGAATGCTTGATGGCATGGGCGGGAATTAAGGAGATGACCGGAGGAGTCGATCCCGATTCAGGCGTTTGTCAGTCTGCTGATCGTGAACGACTGATTCTGGAACATATTCCGCTTGTTCAATATCTGGTGTCCAGAATTGCAGCCAAGCTTCCTCCGCATCTTGACATGCAGGATCTGATGAGCTCGGCTATGATTGGCTTGATAAATGCAGCTGATCGTTTTGACCCGTCACGTGGAGTGCTCTTTAAAACATTTGCCGAGCAGCATATTCGCGGGACGATACTGGATGAACTCCGTTCCTATGATGTACTCAGTCGTTCCATGCGTGACAAGTACAAGCGTCTGGAGCGGGAGCTTAACAAACTTGAACATCTGCTTGGCCGCAACCCGACCAGTGAAGAGGTCGCTGCGGCGTTGAAGATCAGTCTTGATGAATATTTTGAACTGCTTGACGATGTACACGTGTTTACTTTTATCAGTCTGGACGACAGTTGGGATGGGGAAGACGGGAACATGCTCTGTCTGGCAGACGTCCTGTGTGAGGCCGAGGCAAAAAATCCGCAGCAGCAGGTTATGACCATGCAGCTTGCCGAGGCCCTTGGAAAGGCTATTGACTCGTTGCCCGAAAAAGAGCGTCTGGCGGTAACGCTTTATTACAATGAAGACTTCAATCTCAAGGAAATCGGAGAGACACTTGGTCTGACTGAGTCCCGGATTTCACAGATTATAAGTCAGGCCATGGTAAGGCTGCGTTCACGACTCAGGCTGCACAAAAACTAGCGGACCGGTTCCGGTTATATGAGCCTGTCTTTTCTAAATTACTTCTACCTATGATGAGGGGAAAACATTATGAACAGTGGTATGTATCCTGCGGTGTCTGGGAGTCTGGCTGCCATGCGACGCATGGACATCATCAGCAATAATCTGGCTAATGTCAATACACCCGGCTACAAAAAAGACAAGATGACATTCGAAGGTATGCTTGCCGGTTCCGTAAATCCACCGGCTGTCCCGCAGGGAATGACTGCTGATCCCATCCTGCAGAAGGACAACATATATATCGATTACGCCAACGGTCCGACTGCCCAGAGCGGAAACCCGCTCGATCTGGCTCTTGATGGCGATGGGTTCTTTGCGGTCACCACCCCGGATGGAACCGCTTATACCCGTCAGGGTAATTTTCGCACCTCCGCTGACGGTACCCTGGTAACAATGGATGGCTACCCGGTGCAGGGAGCAGGAGGGGCTGCAATCCGCGTTCAGGGGAGTCACGTTGAAATAGATGCCAATGGTGGTGTTAAGGTTGACGGTGAACAGGGCGGAACAATCTCGGTGGTGGATTTTGAAAAACCATATGCCCTCACAAAGATTGGTAGCGCACTGTTTATTCCCAAGGATCCTCAGGCACCTGTTCAGGCGGCCAAGGGTTTGATCCTGCAAGGTCATCTTGAAGGATCAAACGTTGAGAGTATCTCGGAAATGGTACAACTTATTGAAACAAATCGCTATTTTGAGGCGTGTTCAAAGGTGATCCAAAACTTTGACACAATAGCTGGTAAAGCCGCTAACGAAATTGGCAGAGTCTAACTACACATTAAACCGTCAGGAGTATTATTATGATCAGAGCATTATGGACAGCAGCATCCGGTATGCAGGGGCAACAAAAAAGTATTGATGTCGTTGCCAACAATCTTGCCAACGTAAATACTACCGGTTTTAAGCGCAGTCGCGCTGATTTTCAGGATTTGATGTACCAGAATATTAAATCAACCGGTTCACCGGCCACCAATGCCACTCAGGTTCCGACCGGAATCCAGATTGGTTTGGGAAGTCGGCTGGCTTCCGTGACAAAGATCTTCACGGCGGGAGATATGACTCAAACCGGAAATGAACTGGATATCGCAATCGAAGGCAACGGTTTTTTTCCGATTACTATGCCTGATGGTACGGTAGGCTATTCCAGAGCAGGCGCTTTCAAGCGTGACAGCACCGGACAGGTTGTAACTCCTGATGGTAATCCGTTATCTCCGGCAATCACCATACCCAACAATGCTACCAAGATAAATATCGGCAGTGACGGCACGGTGTCGGTACAGGTTGCAGGGCAGAGCGCCACTACTACGATAGGAAATATCCAATTGGCCTCATTTTCAAATCCGTCCGGCCTCTCCAGCCAGGGGAAAAATATATATTTGCCGACGGATGCTTCCGGAACCGCTACCACCAGCACACCCGGCCAGAATGGGACCGGCACGATAGCCCAGGGACTTCTGGAAATGAGCAATGTCAACGTGGCTGAAGAGATGGTCAATATGATTGTCGGCCAACGTGCGTACGAGATCAATTCCAAGGCGGTAACGGCATCTGATGAGATGTTGCAGACGGCCAATAACCTGAAACGATAGCTTTGGGGCCTGAATTGACATGAAACGCTTTTTGCCACTGATTATGATTCTGCTGTTGGCCGTTATGGCTATTTGCCCACAGCGTGCCCTGTCTGCAATTGATCGCGAACAGGAAGTCCGCGACGCTGTCACTGCATACATTACAGCTCGCACTGCCGGTATGGGTTGGGATGTTCGCATTCGCAGGATGACTATCTCCGATGCTCTGAAACTGCCTGATGGGAGCATTGACTACGAAATTGTCGGTTCTCAGCAGTGGGAAGGCTGGGGAAGTTTGAGTATTGCAGTAATGGCCCGTCAGAAAGACAAAATAGTGCGCAATATTCCTGTCAGGGTAGACGTGGAATCTTTGACCGACATGGTTGTCGTGCTTCGTCAAATAGATTACGGCACCGTCATTACGGCTGCCGACGTGGCGGTACAGAAGCGGGAAATAACGTCTAACTCTCATCTTGCCGCCCGAAAGACGGATGACGTTGTCGGCAAAAAAGCCCGCATAACACTCAGGGCCAATCAACCGGTACGTGCTGATCAGGTGGAAAAAATCCCACTGATAAAAAGTGGTCAGATGGTTACCATCATTGCCGAAAATGGTGTCATAAAAGTGTCGGTAGCCGGAAAGGCCAACAGTTCGGGAGCCGAAGGGGACATCATCAGAGTTCAAAACCTGACATCTCTCAAGGAAATACCGGCTAAAGTCATTGATGCATCTACTGTTCAGGTAGCATTTTAAACAGACATCGGTTGAAGGAAGATTCAATGAGACATATGTTGTTGCACATACTGCTGTGGGCACTGCTTCTGACCGGGTGTGCCGTCGAGAAGACCGAGGTCAAAACCGCCGGTTATGAGGATCCGGCGCCGAAACCGGTGTCAGATTATTCAAGCGGATCGATCTGGCAGGCTTCATCAATAAATTTGACGGATGATTTGAAGGCCAGGCATCGGGGTGACATTATCACTGTTGTCATCTCCGAAGTTGCCAGTGCCTCTAAAGCGGCTAATACCGGTACATCGCGTGACAGTTCCATGGGTGCCGGAATGTCGAATATGCTTGGTCTGGAGAATGTTGGAGTTGTAAAGAACAATTTCAAGGAACTGGCTAATATAATAAAAGCGAGCGCAAATACGTCATTCAAGGGCTCCGGATCTACTTCGCGGCAAGAAAATTTGAATGCGACCATAACTGCCAGGGTTGTGAATGTACAGGCAAATGGTAATCTGATGATTGAGGGGCGACGTAACGTCAAAGTCAATGATGAAGATCAGATCATTGTGCTGGAAGGGATTGTGCGCCCACGCGACGTTTTACCGGACAATACCGTTAACTCTATCTATGTTGCTGATGCGCGCATCAGCTATTCCGGTCGGGGCATAATCTCTGATCAACAAAGTCCTGGCTGGTTCATGAATCTACTTAACAAAATCTGGCCGTTCTGATTACGGTTCATACGGCATTCAATAAGGCATTCAATAAGGCATATATATGAAGATTACGGCGTCAAGCATACTAGTTATTGTACTCATTTTGATGACATCCAGCGCCCATGCAATCCGTATCAAGGATCTGGCATCGTTTGCTGGGGTTAGGGACAACCAGCTGATCGGCTATGGCCTGGTAGTGGGGCTTAATGGAACCGGGGACAGTGACCAAACCAGAGTTCAGACGCAGTCCGTAGTAAATATGCTTGAACGGATGGGTATCACCACCACTGTTATTGACAACAAGGTCAAAAACATAGCCGCAGTCATGGTGACGGCGACACTCCCCCCTTTTGCAAAGCAGGGTAATCGCCTTGATGTTCTTGTCTCTTCTTTGGGAGACGCCAAGAGCATTGCGGGCGGCACACTTTTGATGGCACCATTAAAAGGGGCCGATAATCAGGTATATGCTGTTGCTCAGGGGTCTATTCTTACCAACTCGTTTGCGTTCGGGGGACAAGGCGCTACTGCCCAGAAGAACCATCCGACTGCAGGTCGGGTGCCGAACGGAGCCCTTGTAGAACGGGAACTCCCGAACACATTGACCGGTAAAGCTGTCTTAAATCTCAATCTGAATACGGCAGATTTTACCACCGCCTCGCGCATTGCCTCCGTAATTAATGACAAATTCAAGAGTCCGGTGGCCGTCTGTAATGATCCGGGGTCGGTGACTATGACGATACCTGAAGCGTATGCAAACCGGCCGGTCGAATTTGTGGCTGCAATGGAGTTGCTTGAGGTCAAGCCGGATGTGCCGGCCAAAGTGGTGCTGAACGAACGTACCGGTACGATTGTCATGGGAGATAATGTGCGGGTATCCACAGTGGCCGTTACTCACGGCAGTCTTTCACTGGTTATCAAGGAAACACCACAGGTATCGCAGCCGGCCCCGTTCAGCAAAACCGGGGAAACAAAAGTTGTGCCGCGCACCGATCTGAAAGTAGAAGAGGAGAACCGGCGGCTAATGGTGCTTCAGGAAGGTGCCAGTATCGGTGATGTGGTACGGGCTCTTAATCTGCTAGGGGTAACCCCGCGAGATTTGATCAGTATCCTTCAGGCAATTAAGTCTGCGGGAGCGTTGCAGGCGGAACTTTCCATCATTTAACGCTAAACAATAGCCCGGTTCGGGACGATAAGAGCCTATGGATATAAACATTACCACAGCAGTACCGGATGCATCGGATAACGTTGCCGATAAAGCGCGCTCGCTGCAACGTGCGACAACGGGCGGTGCTGCCGGACTGACAGATAAACAGCGGCAACAGGCCAAAAAAGTATCCCAGGATTTTGAAGCACTGTTTGTTGGAATGATGATGAAATCGATGCGCGCAACGGTCGGTAAGGATAAATTGACCGGCGGTGGTCACGGCGACGAGATTTATCGATCAATGCTGGATCAGGAATACGCTGCTGCCTCGGTAAAACGGGGCGGCGGGTTAGGGATCGCGAAAATTGTTGAAAAGGATATCATCCGTCAGGAGAGTCGCACAATCCGGCGTACGATAGACACGAAGGAATAGCGGAATCCCGGATTTGGAGATAGTTGCATGGCATTACGTACACTGATAACGGCACTTGAAACACAAGTACAACTGCTGGAAGAATTATTCAGCCTGCTGGACCGTGAGACTCGTGAGTTGTCTGATATTAATCTGGACGCCATGGCTGAAATAAACGGCATGAAGGAAAATGTTGCCAGCCGCATTGAAGCTCATTCGGTGGTACTTCGGAAAGAGCTGGGAGAGGCGTTCTCCCGTCAAGGCCTTTCTGCAAAAGCCACTTTGGGAGAACTTGCTGCGAGCGTCAAGCTTCAGGGGAACAATGACATTTCCCGGCTGCATGAGGAGCTTAACAGTATCGCCGGAAGAATAAGCCGGGCTATTATCATCAACAGCGAGATAGCAGAGCGTTTTGCTGCATCTGTCACCAGTTCTCTGGAACTGCTGACACGGGTTATCAATCAATCAAACATCTACGGGGCTTCCGGCGGTTATCAACATCGACCTGCCGGTGCTGTTATGATAAACAGGGAGGCATGACGTGGGACTTAATTCGATCATGGAGATCGGTAGAAGCGGGATCAGCGCATTTACTACCGCTCAGGAAGTAACCGGCGAAAATATCGCCAACGTCAACACTCCGGGCTATTCGCGTCAGAGGGTTCTTCTTGAGACGTCGCCTGTACTTCAATACAGCGGTTATTCACTGGGTACCGGAGTCAAAGTATCAGCCGTAGAACGCTATTACGATGGCTTGCTGCAAAATCAGCTGACCGACGCTCAGACGGCTCAGGGCTATGATACGACCAAGTCTACCGTATTGCAGCAGATTGAGCCGACCTTCAACGAAGTAAGTCAAGACGGGCTTGGTGCCGCCATTACGAATTTCTTTTCCGCCTGGCAGGATCTGACACTCAATCCGGCCGGGTCTGCCGAGCGTCAGGCGGTGCTGAGCCGATCACAGATATTGACGGATAATTTCAAATCCATCAGCACGACCCTCACGAATACTATCAGTGCCCAGAATGATTCTCTCGTTCCACTGACTGAAAGTATCAATCTCACGTTGAAAAATATTGCTGATTTGAATACACAGGTAAGAATTACGGAGCTGACAAGCGGCAATGCCAATGAGCTAAAGGATCAACGTGATCAGCTGATTCGGGATCTTTCCCAGCAGATCGGCATTACCACTATGGAAAACAGTGACGGGACTACGGATGTCAAATATGCCGATGGTACCGGTCCTTCTCTGGTAACCGGATCACAGGCCGGTGCATTCTCTTTGACAATCAATGGTGCTACCGGGTTTTATGATGTGAATGTAACGCCACCAGGCGGAGCAATTGTTGCTGTTACACCCGTGTCCGGACAACTGGGGGCAACGGTGTATCTTCGTGACGATGTTTCCGGTGGGATTCCCAGCTATCTTGCGAAGGTGAATGCTTTGGCCGGTTCGATTGTGACGGATGTAAATACTCAACACGTGCTGGGATTTAACCAGGGCGGAGTCGCCGGTGGGAACTTTTTTACCGGAACAACTGCCGCAAATATTTCTCTCAATATTACTGATATATCCAAAATTGCGGCATCGGGCAGTGCTACATTGCCTGGAGATAACAGCAATGCTCTTAAGATGGCGCAACTGATGGGGCAAAAAACTATGGGCGGAAGCCCGCCAGCTATTCCTCATACGGCTACTTTCGGCAGTTATTATAATACTCTGGTAAGTACTGTTGGTCTGGATGTTCAGTCGGCCAAAACTACCGAAGCGCAGAATAGTGCTTTTGCCAGGCAGCTGACAACACTTCGTGAATCAAATTCCGGAGTTTCGCTGGATGAAGAACTGACCAACCTGGTGAAATATCAACGTTCTTATCAGGCTTCGGCCAAGCTGATTACCACCGCAACCGATATGATGGACATAGTATTAGGTATGATACGTTAGACAGGAGAAATTAATATGCGCGTTACCGCCAATATAACATCAGACAATTCGCTCTATAATATTCAACAGGGGCGTGCCAGGCTGGATAAAATCAGTGAATTGACTTCGTCGGGAAATAACATCAACCGTCCGAGTGACGATCCAATTAACACCAGGATGCTGCTGGATGTCGGCGACAAGGTTAAGGCAATAGAGCAGTATAACAGTAACATCAGCAAGGCCACAATCTGGCAGAATATGACGAATACCGCCTTGACTGGGATGTCCGACACCATGCGGATAACCAAACAGATTATATATTCCGTTTCCAGCGGCAGTTCTGATCCCACCATTCTTCAAAATGTCGTCTCGCAACTACAGGTGCTGAAACAGCAGATGGTTGACATGGGCAATACACAGCTTGGTGACCAGTTCCTCTTTGGCGGTGCAAATAATGCCACGAAGCCCTTTAGCGGCACAGCTCCCTATTATTCGGGCGATGAAACTGCACTGAATGTCGAAATAACCAATGGTTCTTCCCTGCAGATGAACATACCTGGAAATTATCTGCTTACGGCTGACCCCACCGCCATTCCTCCTCAACCCTATGGTGGGGCTAATATTTTAAAAGCCTTTGACGATTTGATCCTCGCTGTGCAAAACAATGATGTTGCAGGAATACAGGCCGGCACCAAAGTGATTGAAGCGGGGGTCAAGCAGATCAACAATGCTGTAAGTGCGGTGTCTTCAAACTTGACGCGCCTTGACAGCATGTCAAAGCTGAACCAGAACAACAACAACACACTGCAGAATATCTACAGTGGTGTTCAAAATGTTGACTATGCAAAGATGGCAGTTGAGATGTCTCAGCAGCAAACAGCGTTTAGTGCGTCTCTTTCGGCTACCGCCAAAATCTCGCAACTGTCGCTTCTCGACTACTTATAGCAGTTAACGTATGCTCCGAATGAAGAGGCGATGCCACTGGTTTCGCCTTTTTTTTGTGATTAAACCTCCAAATCGTTACAGACGGAGAATCAAGTAAAGGGTCAATGTTGTTTCCTTTTTTTAAAAAGCAGGGCCGCAAGCCCGTCTCCATACGCCGTGATGTCTTCCGCCTCTCAATGCCGGTTCTGCTCTCATCATTATTCCAGCGGCTCGTCTCAATTGTTGACGTTTTTCTGACCGGGGGGTTGGGTGCGTCCGCCATCGCTGCCACCGGCCTCGGCCAGCTTTTAATGGTGACGACCATGACGGTGTTCTGGGGGCTTTCGACCGGAGTGACGGTCGTGATCTCGCACCTGTGGGGTGCCGGACGCCGGGAAGATGCCGGACGGGCGGCATATGTCGCATGTCTGGCGGGTTTGGTTATGACAGCACTCTGTTCGCTGGCTGGATCCCGCTGGGGGGGCGACATAGCGCGGCTGATGGGTGCGGCACCGGATGTTCAGGGACTGGCCGCCGAATACATCCGGCTGGTATTCCTTTGGATGATCTGGACTACGGGGTTGAATCTCCTCTCGGCCATCATGCACGGAGCAGGCAACACCCGCACACCGATGGAGGCGATCATCCTGGTCAATGTCCTGCACGTGCTGCTGGCATGGCCGCTGATTTACGGCAAACTCGGAATGCCGATGCTTGGGGTCAAAGGAGCAGCAATTGCCATTAACACCTCAGAATTCGTCGGTTTTTCCTATCTGCTGATTCAAGCTCTGCGCAAGCGATATATTACCTTCAGCCGCCCGGATTTTGATCTTTTCGGAAAAATCTGGAATGTCGGCTGGCCGGTGGCGCTGGAACGTGTTGCCCAACAGAGCGGTCAACTGTTCTACTCCAGCTTCATCATCGCCTACGGCACGACCGCTTATGCAGCCCACCAGATAGGGCTGTCGATTGAATCGCTCTCGTTTATGCCCGGAGCCGGAATGGGAATTGCCGCTGCAACCTTAATGGGTCAGTCGCTCGGAGCCAAGAAAATCCGTCGTGCCCGGATAAGCCACAATGAGGCTCTGCGACTGGCGGTCGGTGTGATGACTATGATGGGACTCCTCTTCTTCTTCGCGCCGCACCTGCTGATTGGTCTCTTCAGTTCCGATCCGGAGGTTGTTGAGAAGGGGAGTATGTTTCTGAAACTGGTGGCATTCGCTCAGGTTCCGCTGGCTATTTCCTTTGTCTATGCCGGCAGTCTGCGCGGTACCGGTGATACGTTCTATGTGTTCATCATCACTCTGCTTGCCATGTGGGGAATACGGGTGGCGCTGTCATGGGTGGCGTCAAGCTGGCTGCATCTTTCACTCTATGCGGTATGGGGGGTGTTTCTGATCGACTGGTATTTCCGTGGAGTGGCTTTTGCCTGGAGGTATCGGAAACGGGACTTGCATAGTGTGGTGCTGTAATGTTTTAAACAGCTTTTTCACCGCAGAGGACGCAGGGAAAAGCAGGAGGGAGTAAACAAACCTGGCAATTACAGTGCTTAGTTTGTTCCTAGCAAAACCTCCTGCCTTTGTTTTTCTCCGTGTCCTCTGCGGTAAATTATTCTTTTCAGGCTCTTTCCAGCCCGGCAAACCGTAGCAGAATCTTCTTGGGTCCAACAGAATTGAACCAGACGATTACCTTCTGCCCTTCATCCTCCCCCTCTATTTTCCTGACGGTACCGACGCCAAATTTGCCGTGGCGCACTTTCATGCCTACGTAGACGCCATCCTGCTCTTCCGGCGGTTCCGGAACAATCTCGATCTCGTCGGAAAAAGCTCCGGCAATGCCTGCCAGATTATGAGCTGATGGCGGAGTTTCGGTGCGTGGCATCGTCTGCATTCGACCGGCAGCAGTTGAAAATCCCCGCTCGGCAGCTGTCGGGTAGGCGGTGGCGAACGGCGATGCGCTTGATCCCTCTTCCAGCAATTCCGATGGTATATCCTTTATAAACCGTGATGGCGGATTGCACTGCTCCTGGCCGAACAGGTATCTCCGGCGGGCGTTCAGCAGGTAGAGCCGCTCGCGGGCACGGGTCATGCCGACATAACAGAGCCGCCGTTCCTCTTCCATGCCGTCCAGATCATCCAGAGAACGAACATGGGGGAAGAGGCGCTCCTCCATGCCGATCATGAAAACGGTCTTGAATTCAAGCCCCTTGGCTGCGTGCAGTGTCATCAGGGTCACCGATGGCTGGCCAGTTTCTCCCTGTTCGAGGTCGGAAACCAGAGATACCTGCTCCAGAAATTCGGAGAGACCGGCCTCCGGATTCTTTTCGCTGAATTCCTCAATTGCCGCCAGCAACTGCTCAAGGTTCTCAAGCCGCTCGGCATCGTCCTCATCACGGCTGTTTTTCAGTCGATCCAGATATCCGCTCCCTTGCATGATCGTCCGGGCCAGTGCGGCCAGGCTGCAATCTGCGGCGGTCTCACGAAAACCATCCAGCAGGGCGATAAAGACGGCAACCTTGCCGCGAGGGCTGGCGCTCAAAAGACCGTCCCGCGCAGCGTCCTGCAGGGCATCAAAAAAACTGCTACCCTGTCGGGCCGCCGCCGCAGAAATTTTGTCCACCGTCGAATTGCCGATTCCCCTGGCGGGGACGTTGATGATTCTTTTCAGCGAAACCTCATCGGCCGGATTATCCAGTACCCGCAGATAAGCGAGGATGTCTTTGACCTCCATACGGGAGTAAAAACGGACACCCCCGACAATGTGGTAGGGGAGAGCATTGCCGACCAGAGATTCCTCGATCAGGCGGGACTGGGCGTTGGTGCGATAAAAAACCGCCATCTCTTCCAATGGCATGCCGCTGTTTCGCAGCCGGCCTATCTCGCGGCAGACAAAGCGGGCTTCTTCCCGGTCGGATTCGACCCGTTCATAGCGGATGGCATCACCTTGGGGGTTTTCTGTCCAGAGAGTTTTTCCTTTGCGTCCGAAATTCTGCTTTACCACTTCACCGGCCGCAGCAAGAATTGTAGCGGTGGAACGATAGTTCTGTTCCAGCCGGATAATCTTTACGCCTGGGAAATCCTTCTCGAATTCAAGGATGTTGCGAATGTCAGCGCCACGCCAGGAATATATCGACTGGTCGTCGTCACCCACTACACACAGATTCTTGCGCTCACCCGCAAGCAGGCGAATCAGATGGTACTGCACCGGGTTGGTATCCTGATACTCGTCCACCAGCAGCCATTGAAACTTGTCGCGATAATACCGGCACACTTCCGGAAATCGGGTCAGAAGGCGCACGGTCTGAATCATCATGTCACCGAAATCGAGAGCGTTGCATTTTTTCAGGCGCTCCTGATACGTGGCATATATATCGACGACTATCTTATTAAAAACATCGCCGGGAGGGATCTGGCCAATGTCTTCCGGAAAAAGGCCGCGATTTTTAAAGTCGTCGATCCGCCCGGAAACCGCCTTGACGGCAAAGCGTTTCTCATCAAGGTCCATCTCGGCAATGACGTCCTTTAAGAGTCGTTCGCTGTCGCGGTCGTCGTAAATAGCATACGAGGGGAGAAATCCAAGATGATGGATATCGCGGCGCAGGATACGTCCGCAAGCGGCGTGGAAAGTGGCAATAAGCGGCACGTCTCCCCCACCGAGGAGCCTGTTGACCCGCTCTGCCATCTCCCTGGCCGCTTTGTTGGTGAAGGTCACCGCCATGATATTCCAGGGGGATACACCCTTCTCGCGAATCAGGTAGGCGATGCGGTTGGTGATGACACGGGTCTTGCCTGAACCGGCGCCAGCCAAAATCAGCAGCGGCCCCTCTCCGTGCAGTACCGCTTCTTTTTGTGGGGGATTAAGATGTTTGAGAAGATCCATGAAGAAGTTGTAGCCGCTCACACGTGCAGCGTCAAGTGGAAAGGAAGGGGAATCATTTCCTGACTGTTGGGGAACACCACAATTTTTCTATCTCCAATACCACTGCTGGTAAAAAAATCCGAATGCTCTATAATGTGCTAAAAAATAATTGTTCAGAAAAAGTCGGGCAGGCATTAGAATGGGCATCCGATATTCTTTTCTTATGTTGCTAACGTAATCGATTGACCGAAAGGACAGCTACCCATGAAATTTTTTCCCAGTTACGCGTTAGTGAAAAAAACCTGCCTGCTCATATTCCTCTGCACAGGCTGCAGTTTGTTCATGCTTAAACCTGCTAACGCCACGTTACAGCAATTGCAGATCGGGATGGCTGTCCCGGAAGTCTCTCTTAAACAGGTCTCCGGAGAAACAAAAACTCTTTCCGAAATCAGTGGGCAGAAAATGACTGCCATCATCTTTTGGTCAACGTCGGAAAAGCGCTCCGAGAAAGCCCTGACCAGATTCCAGAAGCTGTATCAACAATATCGGGATCAGGGACTGACTGTAGTTGCTATTAACGCCGATGGTCAAAACGTATCATATTCCGCACGGGAGAAAATCAGCGCGACGATTGTGCGACTCGGGCTGACCTTTCCTGTTTTCATTGATCAGGGCCTGACTTATTTTCATGATATCGGCGTGATTGCTCTCCCCACGACCATAATTGCCGACAAGGATCGCATCATAACCTATGAATTATCTGGATTTCCGCTGATAGGATCGGAGGAGATGGCAGATTATATCGCTACTGTGATGGAAAATAAGCCCAAGAGTGCAGCGGTAATAAAAAAAGGATACTATCCGAGCAAGCAGGCACTTCGGCTGTACGACATGGGTAAAAATTCGCTTAGATCGGGCCGGATGGCAGACAGTGCCGAACAGTGGTTCAAGAAAGCCATTGAAGCCGATATCAAGTTTGTCCAGCCCCATATCAGCCTGGGGAAATTTTACCTGGAACGGGACAAGATGGAGTTGGCAAAGGTGCAGTTCCAGGAAGCACTTGTCAAGGAACCAGCTAATGTAATAGCCTTGTGCGAGTCCGCACTTTTGCAGATCAACAGCGGAAACTACCCGGAAGGGGAGGCTCTCCTGACTCGTGCACGTACGGCGGATGAGTATTATACGCCATGCTACTGTTATGGCGGGCTTGCCTATGGAAAACAGGGTAAACTGGATGACGCGGCCAGGATGTTTGATGAAGCGGAGAAGATCAATCCTTCGGATTACAATATCCATATTTTCAAAGGGCGGATGTTTAATGATGTAAAAAACCAGCCGAAAGCTGTTGAAGCCTACCGTAAGGCGCTGGAAATGATGTTGGCGATTAATTGATCTGCTCAGGAAGAATTAAAAATGGCGAGTTGTTTTCCTTAAACATGTTTTTTACAAAATGCTATTTGGAAAGGAGAGGAAAATGAAGAGAATACAAGATATAGTGTGTCGGCAAGGCGCACTTTTTATCTGTTGTTTTTGTGTATTGGTTCTTTTTTGCCACCCTGCGTCAGCACAGAATATTGTTGAAGAATGGAACACCGTGAAGGTACCGCCTGCGACGGAATTAAAATCTGTGACGCTAGACCCGAAAGTGACCGCGCTCTTGCTGCTCGACTTTAACAAACAGACCTGTAATGCCGAAAAACGTCCCCGTTGTATTGCTTCTATTCCCAAGGTTCAAAAACTTCTTTCTGAGGCTCGTGCTCAGAGTGTTTACATTGTGTACAGTCTCTCTGCCGGCGCTACTGTTGCCGACATTGCCAAGGAGTTGGCGCCCCTCGGGAAGGAACCGGCTGTGACATCGGGGCCCGACAAATTCCTCGGGACAGATCTGGAGAAGATCCTTAAGGAAAAAGGTATAAAAACCGTCATTGTAACTGGAACGGCAGCAAACGGCG
>JANXZX010000091.1 GCA_025355325.1 Geobacteraceae bacterium | reverse complement strand
GTTAAAAATTTCTCCATTGTAGACGACCCAGAGTGTCTCATCTTCATTGCTGATGGGCTGAGTTCCGCTCCCAAGTCCGACTATGCTGAGTCGTGAGTGTCCTAATGCCACCTGCGAATCAAGATACATTCCGGTCTCATCGGGACCACGATGCCGAAGAATGGAAATCATTCGGCATAGCAAGTCATCAGCCTGCAGACCCAAATTATATAAGCCAGCAATTCCACACATTTTAACTTTTTTCCTTTGCTGTGATGCGACGAAAAGGGCAGATCATCTTGTTCAAAGAATCGCATAATATTGATTTCATAGATCATTAGTCAACACAAATTACAACACTGTCAAAATGCTGTTACATTTTGTCTGGTCTCTTGAGCAATCTTACCTTAATTGAGTGATATTTTTTATAGGTGACTTCGAAATAACAGGCTTTAATTGACTTGACAAGTTGTGCTGGATGTAATAAAAGCCCTGGAAATTGAGCGTTACACCACAGTTTTTATGCATACGCTAAAATGGAATGCAGAGTGAAGAGAGTCTCTCCAAGCCAGTCGCGCGAAAAAAATTATTAGCAGTATACTGGCAACGGTTTTTTGTTGTCACGTGACCCTCGAACCACAAGAAATCATCAAAATTACGTAGAGTTTCATTTTTTGTGATTCCTATCACAACCTTAAGTGCGTTTATTTGCGATAAGGGAAGTACATAAACAGAGGTAAACGATAATACTAAACCATTTGCGAGAATGGGACGGAAAGCCTAAAGGATCTCTTAGAGATAGCCGGGTCGCCGAAATATCCTAGAGATATTCGGCGACCCGGTTTTTTTGTGTCAGCATAGTGAAAGGGCCTTATTTCCCCATGTGCCGAATAATTGAGCTGTTACCATTTTCAAATATGCTCCGTCTCATAGCTCTTTTTGTCGTTATCGTATCTCTAAATGGATGTACGACAATGACGAAAGCCCCCGAAGAACCGCTTGTTCCTATATATGCGGAAGAACAGCTTGTTCCTGAAGATGTAGATAAAAAGCCTGTTTCCGGATATGTGGAAGATAAGGTTGAATTAAACGAGTTTTCTGTCGCTAAAGGAGATGATGTCATTGGCCGGCTGATATTTATCACTCTTGAAAAAGGGGATACGCTTCCGGATATTGCACGGCACTTCAGCCTGGGACTTGATGGAGTCAGCGACGCCAATCCAGGGGTGGATGTATGGTCGCCTGAAGCCGGAGAACGCGTCATGTTGCCTTTAAGTTTTATCCTGCCTGACGCTCCCAGAAAAGGTATCGTGATCAACCTGGCCACAATGAGGCTTTTTGAATATAAAGAGGATAGAGGTTTACTGACCGTGTTGACCTACCCGGTCGGTGTTGGAACCGAAGAAAAACCATCGCCCAAAGGCCTCATGCGAGTGGTACGCAAGGTACACCTGCCGACCTGGTATGTGCCGACCTCAATTGCCAAGGCTCATCTTAAAAAAGGCGATCCTCTGCCCGCTACAGTTCCGCCGGGGCCTCAAAATCCCCTGGGTGAATATGCTCTCTATTTAAGTGCGCCGAGCTACTTGATCCATGGAACGAATAAACCGGCCAGCATTGGCCTCAGGGCAACCAATGGCTGCATACGGCTCTATCCGGAAAGCGTGAAGAAACTCTATGAAGCCACACCGGTAAAAACTACTGTAAACATGGTTAACCAGCCATATCTCCTGGGCCAAAGAGATGGAGTCGTGTACCTGGAAGCTCATGTGACTACGGAAGACTCAAATGGTGCTGAGCTTGAAAAGATTTATGCAAAATTAAAAAAAGTAGAAAAGAAATCGGGGCGCATGCTTGACTGGAATAAGATTGACACTGTCCTGGTTGAGGCCCGCGGGATTCCGGTCCCTATATCCGAGATTAGACAGGAAAGCGGGAAAATTGATGCGATGCCCATGGACGTCAAGCACCCTGGCAAATTATTTGGCCGACCGGAAATTCCGGAACTGAAATCAGATGCTTGGTCTGTTCTGGTTGCTGACGTGAGGGATAAGAAAGATGCTTTGAGGCTCTCCGCCATTATAAACCACCAGGGACCGCCAATTCCGGCACGGGTGATATCAGAGGACGGCAGCTACCGTGTTGTCGCCGGCCCTTTCAATACTATCAAAGACACAAAAGATGCAATTAAACGCTTGAAAATCGATTTGGAACTGGATGGAAAATTGATTGAACCTATCAAGCAAGAGAAAGGAGGTGAAAAACTATGAGGAATCTTTTAGTGATCGCAATGATGCTTGTTTCTGTTGTTACTTTGGGTGGCTGTGCAACAACAGGTGACCTGGAGAAAGTTCAGTCCCAGCTGATGCTGACTAACGCGAAAGCTGATCAGGCAGCGCAGGATGCGCAGGCTGCCAGGGCCGCAGCTGATGCCGCCGCGTTAAAGGCCGAAACGGCTGCTACCCGGGCAGAAAATGCTGTGAAGATGGCAGAAAATGCTGTGAAGATGGCAGAGGAGCGGTCGAAGATCGCAGATGAAAAGGCGAAGGCAGCAGATGAAAAAGCGAAGGTCGCAGGTGAAAAGGCACAGAAGGCTGACGAGATTTTCCGCAAATCAATGAGGAAGTAAGTCACAATCATGAGGGAGTCGGTAACTTTTCCGTTACAGCTCCGGAACGGAAGTGGCGGGGCTTTGATGCTCTGCCGCTTCCTTCTGTTTCCACCGTTCGGTACATTTTTTGGATATCTTCGGAAGAGGAAGATGAATGGCTCTGCAATCATCAAACATAATGCTCACGATCACGACGCCGAATATGGGTAAAAAACAACGCAGGGCAGGCAGGTATCTAAGCTTATTCTTTGCCTGCATCTTGCTGGCGCCTTTGTTGATATGCGGATGCAGCCACCTTAATGAGGGATCTCAGGCCAGATCAACCTTCATTGAAGCGAATGATTTATTCAGTCAGGGAAACTACAAAGCCTCTCTGGGCATATATCAGCAGATTATCGAAAAATATCCCACAGCGGGAGACCGGGTTCTTTTCGAGATGGGTATTATTTATTCGTATCCCGGTAATACGCAGAAGGATTATCAGAAATCTCTGGAATGTTTTCAGAAACTCATAAAGGATTACCCGGAGAGTGAGTACAGGAAGGACAGTGCGTTGATGGTATTTAACATCAACACTGTCATTGTCAAAGACAAGACGATTGCTGCGCAGCAGGCTCAGATTGAGGCGCTCCGGCAAGAGGTTCAAAGCAGGGGGAATGAGAGTATTGACCTACGCAAAAAAATAGAATCGCTCGAACAGGTGGTCCGGAGCAAAGAGAATGAGATTGCTACACTGAAAAAAGAGGTCATTCCCTTCCCGACGGGACCGGCAGACAGGATTCTGATAGAAAAGAAAGATCGACGATTGACGCTGATTTCAAACGGCAAGGCGCTCAAGACCTACAAAATTGCCCTTGGTGGAAATCCGTATGGTCCGAAAGAAATGCAAGGCGATAACAAAACCCCGGAGGGAACCTACAGTATCGACTCTAGAAACAAGGACAGCCGGTATCACCTGTCTCTTCATATTTCCTATCCAAACGAGAATGACAAAAAACGGGCTAAACAACGAGGTGTTTCTCCGGGCGGAGATATCATGATCCACGGCATTAAGAATGGATTCTCGTGGGCTGGTGATCTCCACTCCAATGTTGACTGGACGAAAGGGTGTATTGCCGTTACCGACGAAGAAATAGAAGAAATTGACAGGTTAACGCCACAGGGCACGATTGTTGAGATACGGCCATGAAGGCAAAAGCCTGGGAACAAAAAAACGGCCCCCCAAGGCCGTTTTTTTTGTTAGTCACAAATGACCCAGTCTGTCAGACCAGTGTTATTGAGGGAAACTCTAATCTGCCAACTGGCCATCTATGAATTTGGTTATACCGGTGCGCCGGGTGCCATAAATAACGACCACCTTATTCGGCTTCAATGAGTTTTTGAGATTTTCCAGTTGTTGTCTGATATACATAGTAACTCCGTCAATGAACTGACCGAATTATTCGTTTTTATCAGTATGATGCAAGGCGATTTTCGGATAATCAGATTGGTATGACCGATAAATCATGGATTGCGCCATCTCCGTAACTGTGTTGGAGGAGCAATTCCGCCGTCTGAATGATGAGAATCCGCAGAACTATATAACGGCAGATCAGGAGAGAACTGCCATTATTGAAAAGAGCTTTGTATACACAAAATATATTTATTTCCAGGCGTTTGTGGTATTTAAATGTTCAGTATTACAATGCCTGTAAGGGTTTTAATCTGGGTACAACTATAGGTGTCGGTACAACTATAGGTACAACTATAGGTGTCAGGTACAACTATAGGTGTCAAATACAACTATAGGTGTCAATACAACTATAGCAACTATAGGTGTCAAACCTACACTATCGACAAACTACAACTATAGGTGCAAACAACTATAGGTGTCAAACCTACACGGCCTGTTGCCCAAAGTATATACTATAGGTGTCAAATATATACTATAGGTGTCAAACCTACACTATTGACAAACTACAACTATAGGTGCAAATACAACTATAGGTGTCAAACCTACACTATTGACAAACTACAACTATAGGTGTCAAACAACTATAGGTGTCAAACCTACACGGCCTGTTGCCCAAAGCAATATTAGCTTGCATTAATTAGCTAAATATGCTAGTATTTCCCCATCATTAGCCATTTGGAGATCAGCCATGATGGGATTCCAGGAACAACCTCAAAACAGTCTGTTTCGCTTTGGTGTAAACCTCGATAAGAGAGTAAGAAGTAACCATCCACTCAGGAAGGTAGACCAACTTATCGACTTCCACTTTGTCTATGATGAAGTGAAAAGCTTCTACGGTCACAATGGCAATGAATCAGTGCCACCACCAGTGATCTTGAAGCTAATGCTCCTGCTCATTTTCTACAATGTCCGATCAGAACGGGAGTTGATGGAAACACTTCCCGAACGAATGGATTGGTTGTGGTTCCTAGGGTATGAGATCGATTCGACGATTCCAAACCATAGCGTGTTATCCAAAGCCAGAAAGAAATGGGACGTAGACGTATTTCAAAGTTTTTTTGAGCGCATAGTTTTACAGTGCGTCCAAGCTGGGCTGGTTGACGGCAGCAAGATATTTGTCGATTCAAGCCTGGTCGATGCCAACGCATCCAATAACTCTGTGATCGACACCAAGGGCCTTAAGCATCAGCTACATAGAAACTATAAAAAGCTGGAAGCCCGTCTGGAAGACAACAACGAAAGCGTGGATGTTTCCCGGAGTTACGAAAAGAAGAACAACCGCTACATCTCCAGTACCGATCCTGATGCCGCCATAGTCAACAGGGGCAAACCAAAGCTCTCCTATCAGGTGCATCGAGCCGTTGATGGGAGATGTGAGGTAATCACAGCAACCGATGCAACGCCGGGCGATATTAACGAAGCCCACCTGATGATGCCGCTCCTTGAAAAACACCACACCACGACCGGAATGCAAGCCGAAACCGTAGTGGCTGACAGCAAGTATGGAACCATCGACAACTTCCTTGCCTGCCATGACCAAGGAGTTCAGGCCCATATTCCGGATTTGCTGAAAGTTGCACACAAGCGAGCTGCACAACGCGGCAAGTTTAACGAAGAACAGTTCCAGTACGATGCTGCAACAGACACATATCTCTGTCCGGCGGAAACCAGACTCAAACCGAAAACTCTTCATGCTCTGCGGCAAAGCAGAGATTATGCAGCTCCGAAAAAGATCTGCGCCGCATGTCACCTGAGAGAGCAGTGTACAAGCAACAAATCAGGTCGCACGGTGAAGCGCCATCTGCGGCAATCCGAACTCGATGCGATGCGTGAAAAAAGCAGATCAGCAAAATCAGAGCGAGATATAAAAACCAGACAGCATCTGATGGAGCGGTCATTTGCCAGGGCAACGCGATACGGTTTTGATCAGGCTCGTTGGCGTGGTCTCTGGAAGATAAAGATCCAAGAGTATCTGACCTGTGCGATTCAAAACATCCAAACCTTGATCAAGTGCGGCTCCAAGCCTAAAAAGTCGGTAGCTGTGAAAATAGCGACTATAAGGGAGGCGCTAACAAGGGTTACATCAAACGTCATTACAGCACTTAATGGTGCCTTAAGGCGCATAACTCCTTATTCTGGGCTGTTTTTCCAAAGAGCATGAATTTTCAAAATAATAATATTTCATCACGTTACTATTTCGGGAATATACAAGTTTATACCGATGAACCAGATATCTGCATCAAACGACTTTTGGGCAACAGGCCGTACACTATTGACAATATTGCTTCTTGACGATAAAATTTTTCCCAAAGTTTGGAACGCGAAGGAAGGCAAAGATGGGTAGACCGCTAAGAATTGAATATCCCGGCGCACACTATCATGTCACTTCGAGAGGGAACGAGCGCAAAGACGTCTTCAAGAGCCAAAAAGATCGAGAGCAGTTTCTCCTGTATCTTGAATCTGCTGTAAGTAGGTATGACGCAGTAATCCATGCATATAGCCTTATGAGCAACCACTATCATCTTCTTTTAGAAACCCCGTCCGGCAATCTTTCAAAAATCATGCAGCATATTAATGGTGCTTACACCAACTACTTCAACGTAAAGCGGAAACGAAACGGCCATCTGTTTCAAGGACGCTATAAGGCGATTGTCATAGAAGTTGATGAATATGCACAACAACTCTCACGCTACATCCATCTTAATCCCGTCCGTTCGGGGATGGTAACCAAACCGGAAGAGTACCGATGGTCTAGTTATGCTGATTATATCGGCATCAGAAAGAGCCCTGAGTGGCTGAAAACATCCCTCATACTCGATTATTTTGGCACAGGTGAAGAGCGTTTCAGAAAGTACCGGAAATTTGTTGAAGAACTGCTTGGCAGTGACTATGACAGCCCGTTTAACAGCGTTGTTGCCTCCACGATTCTCGGCAGTGAAAGCTTCGTCTGCGAGCTAACCGAAAAGCATGTTGACGGCAAACAGAACGACAGGGAATTTCCTGCAGCCAGAAAACTCATAACAAAACCGTCATTGTCTGCAATTCTGGAAGGGGTAAAGAATTTCTTGCCCAACAGCAAGGTAATTAAGAACGCCAGCATTTATCTTTGTCACAAATACAGCGGAGCCGGGCTTAAAGAGATCGGAGAGATTTTCGGCGTTAAGGAGTCTGCGGTCTCACAGGCGAGTCGCAGATTTGCTCATGTTATTGAACAGGACAAACAGTTGAAGAATGATATAGAATCGGTCAGAAAGAGCCTCGGAATATAAAAAGTGTAGGTTTGACACCATGTTTATTTATAGCAGCCAAAAACAGGTGCTACGCCTGGCAGGACTGGACTTGAGCGCCGAACGAAGCGGCAAGAAAAGCGACAGCGTCAAACCGGTGATTTCCAAACAGGGTAAAGCTGCATTACGCTATGCCCTGGTGCAGGCGGCTATGGTTTCTTCAGCATCAAATCCGGATATCCGGAGCTACTTCAGCAAATTGATAAAAGGGCGAGAACTTGAGCGTGGCATCAACCTTAAGATGAAAGTCAAGCTGGCGGCAAAGCTCCTGATTGTAGCGTGGACGCTGATGAAGCGCAGAGAAAATTTTAAACCTTCCTGTTTCTCAGGGTAATCATACCCAAAGCAGGGAGTCGGCGAGATGAGCCCGTTTAACAACGTTGAGGCAATGATCTCGGGAGGGACAATACCGGGCCTCTCACTGAATCTTGAAACTTGGATAAGGAATGATTGACAACCCCGTTCCCGATGCGGGCGGGGGATGTCGAATACAAGTAACGATTAAGTTCAAGGTTCGCCGTTAGTGAGAAACTCGCCATTTTAAAACAAGGGATATGTGCGCCCAGAATTCAATGAGAAAGTTAACTAGCTGATTTTAAAAGAGCAGAATTTTCAATTGACAGAGGAACTATAGAATGTCCCTCCAGTGGTCATGATATCAGGCCAAACAGCCACTGCAAACCCTCTTAATTAAAGCGGTTATGCGGATTACACGTGCCGGAATTTGCATCAAGCAGAGTTGCGCCTTCCGGACAATCAAAATTCATGATTTCGCACTCTAAAAGTTATTATATGCAAACCATAAGATTTTGGTTGCCCTTTTGAATTCAATAAGTATAATCTGGATTATACAAATTACGATTATACTTAAATGGTGATGCCTATGCGATTCGTCAACAGAACCGAAGAACTTGCCTTCCTGAACAAATATTACAACCAGCCCGGTTTTCAGTTCATTCCACTTTACGGCAGACGGCGCGTAGGCAAGACCCGCTTGGTACGCGAATTCATCCGCGACAAACGGGCTCTTTACTTTCTTGCCGACAGCGTTACGGAAGGAGAACAGCTGCGCAACCTGGGGTGCGAGGTTGGTGAATACTTCGGCGACACCATCCTGGTTGAATCAGGCTTTCGGGACTGGCAGCAGTTCTTCCGCTATCTCAAGGAGAAGGCAGAACACGAACGGCTCGTCATGGTTATTGACGAATTCCCCTACCTGGTCAACTCAAACAAAGGGATTTCCTCCATCTTTCAGAAGGGGATTGATACTCATCTGAAGGAAAGCAATGTATTTCTGATCCTGCTCGGATCAAGCATCGGCATGATGGAAGAAGAGGTTCTTTTTTACAAAGCACCACTTTACGGCAGGCGTACCGCGTCACTGGAAGTTCGGGAAATGCCGTTTACGTCGCTGGCAGAGTTTTTTCCTGAAGCCGACTTAAAGCAGCGGCTAGAGATTTACGGTGTTTTCGGTTCCATTCCGGCCTATATCGAGCGCTTTGATGCCAAAGGCAGCATTCAGAGCGCCATCACCGATCTTATCCTCGATCGGGGATCATTTCTCCACAATGAAGTCGAGTTTCTGCTGCGTGAAGAACTGCGCGAACCGCGTAACTATTTTGTTATCCTGCGTGCCATCGCCCAAGGGAAACGGAAGATGTCGGAGATTATCAATGACACCGGCTTTGAAAAGAGTCATCTTGCCCGTTATCTGGATATCCTTCGCTCACTCCGTTTCGTGGATAAAGAAATTCCGGTTACGGAGAAATATCCCGACAAGAGCAGGCTCGGACTATACCGGTTGCATGATCGATTCTTCTCTTTCTGGTTCAAATATGTCTTCCCGCATCGGAGCCGACTGGAAATCGGCAATACTGAATACCTGATCAATAAAATCAACGAAACTTTCGACCAACATCTCTCTTTTGTGTATGAGGATGTCTGCCACGAACGCTGTCTGGAGTTTCTGAAAAACGGAACAATGACATTTTCAGCTATTGGCAAATGGTGGCAGAAGAACGAAGAAATCGACCTTGTGGCGCTGGATGAAGAGAACGAAACTATCTGGTTCGGCGAATGCAAGTGGAGTATCAACCCGGTCGGCGAGGATATTTACCGTAATCTGCAACGTAAGGCACGGATTGTCGTATGGGGTAAGGAGTCACGTCTGGAGCGTTTCATCCTGTTCAGCAGAAGTGGTTTTACTGATGGAATGCGCACGCTGGCTGTTCAGGATGATGTACTGCTGGTTGATGGGTGGAACGTATGATTTGCGAACTCACGAAAAAGTTGGCTGAATACCGCAATCATTTTAACATATTACGAGCTACACTAAGTCAAAAGTATTCTGATACGCCATCAACGTATTAATCATCAATGCCGCCACAGTCATTCTCCCGACACCGCCTGGGACCGGCGTTATCCAGGAACATTTCTTGCTGACATTCTCAAAATCAACATCACCGACAATTTTGCCATTCTCCAACCGGTTGATGCCGACATCGATCATCACCACGCCATCCTTGACCATATCTTCGGTAATAAAACCGGGAATGCCGACCGCCACGACGATGATATCTGCACGCCGCGTTTCATCCAGCAACAGCTCCCGTGGCGTTTCAATATGTGCAAGAGTGACCGTGGCATTACCGATTTCAAAATCGTTGGAAAGCATGATCGAAATCGGTTTGCCGACAATATTCGACCGACCGATAACCACACAATGCTTCCCTTTTACCGGTATTTCGTAAAATTGAAGCAGCTTGCAGATGCCATAAGCGGTGGCCGGCCTGAACGCCTTCTGCCCCAGGGTCATACGCCCGAAGTTGGTCGGATGAAATCCGTCAATGTCCTTTTCCGGGTCAATCGCATTAATGATATTCTGCGGATTGATATGCTTCGGTACCGGCAACTGCACGATCAGGCCATCGGTGGCATGATCGGCATTGATCTCGGCAATCTTTGCCAGCAGGTCGGACTCGGAAATGGTCTCTGGAAAACGGAGCAGGGCGCTTTCAAATCCGGCATTTTCACAAGACTTGATCTTCGATTTCACATAAGACTCGCTGGGGGCATGTTCACCGACCAGAATCACCGTCATATGCGGTTTGCGCAAACCGGAATCCACATACCCGGCAACCCGTCTGGATATGTCTGTTACCAGACTTTCGGCACATATTTTTCCATCCAGTAACTTCATGGTGCCTGTCCTATGCTGTACGTTTGGTTACTTCAATCAGATGATAGCCGAACTGAGTCTGTACCGGCCCGAGAACTTTGCCGACTTCACCGGAAAATACGACGGTATCAAACTCTTTTACCATCTGTCCCGGACCGAATTCGCCAAGACTGCCACCATCCCTGCCGGATGGGCACTGGGAATTTTCACGGGCACATTTCGCAAAATCTTCGCCTGCTTCGATCTTTGTTTTCAACGCTTCACATGCTTCTTTCGTCGCCACCAGAATATGGCGGGCTGATGCTCTGGCCATTCTAAACTCCTTTGTTGTGTGGTGTTACTGCTGATTTGTTCCGGACACCTTTTTGACACTAATAGCGCTTTTAGTCAATATGTCACTGCACCTCAAGCGCCGGTTCCCGCAGTGCAGCCAATTGTTCCCGCAGTTCGAGGATATGTTCCCCCCAGTACCGGGTGGTGTTAAACCAGAAAAACGTGTGGGGAAAGAGCGGGTCCTGCCAGCGCCGGGCCAGCCAGGCGCAGTAATGCAGCATGCGCAGTGTTCGGAGCGGCTCGATCAGGCGCAATTCGCGCGGATCAAAGTCATTAAATTCCCGGTATCCCTCCAGCAGTGAATCCAGTTGGGCTAACTGACGGGGGCGCTCCCCGGAAAACATCATCCAGAGATCCTGTACCGCAGGCGCCATACGGGCATCGTCAAAATCAACAAAATGGGGAGCGTTGTCGCGCCAGAGGATATTCCCGGCATGACAGTCCCCGTGTGTCCGAATGATACGAACCGGACCGACCTCGGCCTGAATCTCATCAATAATTTCCAGCAGCTGACCGGTGATAGCACTGTAGCTGGCCCGGTACTCATCAGGAATGAACCGCTCTTCGATCAGGCGTACGCTGTTGGTGCCGAAACTCTGCCGGTCCAACGTCGGGCGATGGGCAAACGCCTTCACCGCTCCGGTGCCATGAATCCGCCCCAGCAATCGTCCCAGAATTTTCAGGTTATCGAGATTATCAAACTCCGGGGCGTGGCCACCCTGTCGGGGATACAGGGCGAAGTAAAATCCGTCGTACTCCAGCAGGCTGATACCGTCGGCATTTTTCAGAGGCGCAACAATCGGGAGTTCATGCTCCACCAGCTCGAAGCAGAAGTTGTGCTCTTCCTGAATCTGCTGTTTACTCCAGCGTTCCGGCCGATAAAACTTCGCTATCAGCGGTTGTGCCTCGTCAATACCGACCTGGTAGACGCGGTTCTCGTAGCTGTTAAGGGCAAAAATGCGACGGTCACAGCTGTAACCCAGGCTTTCTACTGCATCCATAACGAATGTGGGGGTAAGCCGCTGAAACGGATGATGGTTTTCGGTCATAGGGATTATCCTGTTGTGCATCGGCATTATATGAATTCGCCGTTATTATGGCCTCATTTACCCGGCTGTGCTAGGCTATTGTACATTTGTATGCTAAATTTGTTATCGGCTGTCAAGTTCGACTCCGACTCCCGGCACATCGTGTCAGGACAATTCATGTAAGAAAGCGGAATACCACCCCATGAGCACTTTTACCCCTAACGGCCTGATAGTCGCCCACCACGGCATCTCGGTTGAGGTACTGTTCGACAGCGGCCAGCGCAGAATGGTGCGGGTCAAGCGCAACTCCGGGCACGTGGTCGGGGACAACGTCATTGTGACGGGCGAGGTTTTGAAACGCCTGCCGCGCCGGACAGAGCTCCAGCGGCGTGATGCCCGGGGCGGCATCCATCTGGTAGGCGCGAATCTCGATGTTCTGGGGATCGTGGTTGCACCGCTGTCACCGGGCGGTTTTATCGACCGGGCCATCGTTGCCGCCCATTCCGCACAGTTGCAACCTTTTCTGGTGGTAAACAAATGTGATCTTGAGGGGACGGAACAACTGCTGATCGAACTGAGAAGAGTGTATGGCGGATCACTGCCGATATTTCCGATCAGTGCCGCCACACGGACCGGACTTGAACCACTGGAGGATTATCTGAGCGAAGGTCATAGGGGTGCCTTCGTCGGCACCACCGGTGTCGGCAAGAGCTCCCTGCTCAATGCGCTCTGCCCGGAAATTGATCTTAAAGTAGGCAGCCTCAGTGAATATAAGGGGATGGGACGACATACCACCACCGTTTCGACGCTGCACGCACTTGCTAAAGGGGGTGAACTGGTGGACACCCCTGGCTTCCGTGACTTTGGTCTGGTTGACATCACGGTCGAAGAGCTGGCCGAATACTTCCCCGGCTTTGAGGACCACCGTGATACCGCCTGCAAATTCCGCAACTGCCGGCACCGTACCGAGCCGGGTTGTGCCGTACTTATGCTTGTCGAACAGGGGCGCATACCTGCCGAGCGCTACGCAACCTATATGGAAATCCTCGGAGAGGTAGAGGGGCTTCAGGCGGCAGCCCGCAGCAGAGACTGGAAAAACTAGCTTTATCCATCATCTTCCGGTTGTTAAGCCTCCCCTCCCTTGACGGGAGGGGATTGAGGGGTGGGTGAAGCTGCCGTCAGTAAAAAAGTGGCAAATTCCCCCACCCCCTAACCCCCTCCCGCTGTATAGACTGGGGACATGGGTAACAACTGTTCAAGGACATAGGTAACACTTATTATAAGGCATGGATTCTTTTGAAAGGAGACAACCATGCCTTGGCAAGAGGTGAGTACTATGAACTTGAGAACAGAATTTGTTGCGTT
>JANXZX010000066.1 GCA_025355325.1 Geobacteraceae bacterium | reverse complement strand
TCAGGCTGAGTCGATGTTGGTGCGGCTTCCTGAAGGTTCGACGCTGCTAGTGGACGGCGGTGGTTATCTGTATGATACCGGCCACGATTTTGGCCAGCGCATTCTGGCCCCGGCACTGGGAGCACAGCACGTCAGGCGCATTGATACGATGGTGGCCACTCACAATCATCCCGACCATAGCGGCGGCCTGCCGTTTATCATAAAAAACTTTGAGGTAGGGCAGTTTTGGAGTGTTTCTGATGTTACTGATGAGATCCTGGATGAACTGAAAATCAAGGGTGTTCCGAAGCGTACGCTTGTTGCCGGCGATGTTATTTCACTGCCCGGTCAGGTTGTTCTCACGGTGCTCTCGCCAACCACGTCGGGACAGACGCAGACAGACGGCAGTGAATCAAACGTAAATGAACAATCGCTCGTGTTTCGTCTTAGTTATGGCGCATTCAGTATGTTGTTCTGTGCCGATGCCGGTTTTGAAGCCGAACAGAGGATGCTTGACGGACGCTCTGAGTTGAAGTCCACCGTTCTCAAAGTTGGTCATCATGGCAGCCGCTATTCAACATCAGAGGAGTTTCTTGCGCGTGTGCATCCTGTAGTGGCACTTATTTCTGCCGGAGCCGGAAACCGGTTTGGCCTCCCTTCAACACGAACAGTTGATCTGATACGATCAAAAGGTATTTCTCAGTACCGAACGGATCGTGACGGCACGATTGAACTTGTTACCGACGGTAAAAGCTGGTCGGTTTCGACCCCCTGCATGTTTAGATGACACCTCAGCGGATTTGGATATTGCCGTTTGACTCCATGCGGTGAAATAGGGTACATAAAGGTATGATAAATTGTCAAAATTCCTTAGTCGAGTGATGCCGTATGGATACAATCCTGTTAGTTGAAGATGACCGCTTTTTCCGGGAAATGTACTCCGAGCTGCTGCGAGCAGAGGGGTATCAGGTTGAAACTGCTTCCTGCGGGACTGACGGGCTGGAAATGATTTCCAAAGGGCAGTATTCGCTGGTCATTACCGATCTGGTCATGCCTGATATCAACGGCCTTGAAATCCTGTCACGGGTTCGGGAAAGTCATCCGACGGTTGATGTTATCGTAGTTACCGGTAATGCGAATCTTGAGTCGGCAATTCTTTCTCTCAAGCGAGGCGCACGGGACTATCTGGTAAAACCGATCAATCATGACGAATTCAGACATTCTGTTGCCAAGTGCATCCAACAGCGGCGTCTCCTTGATGAAAATGACGACCTGAGAAATATGGTTTCTTTGTTCCAGTCCAGTCAGGCAATTGCCGGCTGTCTCGACCGTGAACACCTGTATCAACTGCTGGTTGAGGCGGTATCGCGTGAATCGGGAATCAATGCCGCCCTCGGTTATTTCATGGTTGAGGAGACTCTTGACCTTAAAGTAGCAAAAGAGGTCTCTACTGAATTCGGCGCATCTCTTTCCGATGAGATACTTACGCGTCTTTCCTCATTGGCTGCGGATGAATTCTCAATTCAGCATATGCGTCTGTTGCCGCCGCACAGTTCGGAAGGATTCAGCGAAGCTCTCCTCATTCCGGTTTATAGTAATGAAGTGGCCTTCGGCATGATTGTGCTTCTGAAAACTCCATCTCAGGCGCTTCCGGATATTACGAGATGCCTGAAGAATATTCTGTTTTTGATCGAACAGTCCGTACGCGCTTTTGAGAATGTTGAAACGTTTTCCAAAGTAAACAATTTGCTGTTTATTGATGATGTCAGCGGTCTCTACAATCATCGCTATCTCGATGTTGCCCTTGAACGTGAAATGCAGCGGGTTCAACGGTATGCTTCCCATCTTGCGGTTCTTTTCATAGATGTTGATTCGTTCAAACAGGTGAATGACGTCCATGGCCATATGGTTGGCAGTCGGGTACTGTCCGATTTCGGCGCATTGATTAAAAAATCGGTTCGTAATGTCGATGTCGTTATCCGTTACGGTGGCGATGAATATACCGCCATACTGGTCGAAACATCCTGTGAAACTGCAGAGATGGTTGCCGAACGTATCCGCAGGCAGGTTGAGGCCCACCATTTTACCGGTTCGGAGGGTCAGATAATCCGCTTGACCTGTAGTATCGGGTTTGCCTGCTGCCCTGATGATGCTACAACAAAGGAAGAGCTGCTGGAAATGGCCGACAGGGCCATGTATGTCGGTAAAACAGCCGGAAAAAACCGCGTCCAGCGCGTGAACCGCGGCCCCTGTTCTCCCAATTCCAAGCTTTGATAGAATCCGTTTTACCTGTGAAAATCCGCCCAATTAATTTTTATCTATATATGAGGTGATGTGTGGCACTAACAGCAGTTAAGGGTTTTAATGATATTTTGCCGGATGAATCCGGACGCTGGCAGTATATTGAACAGACGGCCCGCCGGGTCTTTGAATTAAACGGATTCGGAGAAATCCGGGTTCCGGTAATGGAGAAAACCGAGCTTTTCTGTCGTTCGATCGGCGATGCGACTGATATCGTGGAAAAAGAGATGTATACCTTTGTCGATAAAGGTGAAAACAGCGTCACGCTCAGGCCGGAAGGCACCGCCGGTGTCATGCGCGCTTTCATTGAACATAAAATGTATGCGCAGGATCCGATTGCAAAGTTGTACTATATGGGCCCAATGTTTCGCTACGAGCGTCCGCAGAAAGGGCGCTATCGCCAGTTTCACCAGATCGGCGCCGAAATCACCGGGGTCAACGATCCGCTGGCCGACGCTCAGGTTCTGAACATGCTGACGTCATTTTTTCGCGAAATCGGTTTGACCGAGCCTACTCTTCAGATAAATTCACTCGGCTGTCCGGAATGTCGTCCTGCCTATCGCGCCGCACTGCGCAGTTTTCTGGAAGGGCGGATGGGGCATCTCTGCGAGGACTGCAAGCGCCGCTTTGCCACCAATCCACTCCGTACGCTTGACTGCAAGGTGCCAGGTTGTGTAGAGGCAACTGCTGGGGCGCCATCAGTTCTTGAACATCTCTGCAACGACTGTGACGAGCACTTCGGCAGCGTCCGCCGCTATCTTGACCTTTCAGCCACCCCCTACAGCATCAATTCCCGCATGGTACGGGGACTTGATTACTATACCCGCACAACTTTCGAAATGGTAACCGGGCTCCTAGGCTCCCAATCCGCCGTTGCTGCGGGGGGGCGATATGACGGTCTGATCTCCCAGTTGGGTGGACCGGCCATTCCCGGAATCGGTTTTGCGATGGGTCTTGAGCGGGTAGCGCTGCTGCTTGGCGCTCAGGATTTTGCAACGGTGCCGGATCTGTTTATCGCGACGATGGGGAAGGGGGAGCGTGATGTTGCCTTCTGCCTGATGGATGGCCTCTTGAAGGCCGGAGTGCGTGTTGAAATGGATTACGAAGGAAAAAGCCTGAAGAGCCAGATGCGCCGTGCAGATAAGCTGAAAGCACGCTACAGCGTTGTGATAGGAGAAAATGAGGTGACTTCGGAACGAGCCTCCTTCAAGCATATGGCTGACGGAGTCCAGACGGATACTGCATTAACGGTTGCTGCGGTACGATCGCTGGTCGGGAAGTCAGCCCAGTGATGGATTCAGCTGCAAGCCGGACAATTGCTCCCGAAAAGCGCGATGATGACTCTCAATATGATGCCACACTACGTCCACGTGCTTTCGAAGACTACATCGGTCAGGAAAAGATAAAGGGCAACCTCCGCCTGTTCATCGACGCTGCCAAAGGTCGTGGTGAAGCGCTTGATCACGTCCTGTTGTACGGTCCGCCCGGACTCGGCAAAACTACGCTGGCCAATATTATCGCCTGCGAGATGGGGGTCAATATCAAGTCCACTTCCGGACCGGTTATTGAGCGTCCGGGGGATCTGGCCGCTATTCTAACCAACCTGGAACCGCACGATGTCCTCTTTATAGATGAAATTCACCGGATTTCCCACATAGTTGAAGAAATCCTGTACCCAGCCATGGAGGATTATCAGCTCGATATCATCATCGGCCAGGGTCCGAGCGCCCGTTCGATCAAGCTGGATCTGCCCCGTTTTACGCTGGTGGGCGCTACTACCCGTGCCGGGCTTCTTTCCTCGCCGCTGCGTGATCGTTTTGGAGTCATATCCCGGCTTGAATTTTACACCCATGAGGAGCTTGCCACCATTATCTGTCGATCATCCGGCATTCTGGGAATGGCCATTGATCCACGCGGGGCATTCGAGTTGGCCCGCCGCAGTCGAGGAACCCCGCGAATCGCCAACCGCCTGCTGCGCAGGGTGCGTGACTATGCCCAGGTGCGGGCCGATGGAGTAATCACTCTGGATGTTGTGCGGGAGACCCTGAAGCTTCTTGAAATTGACGAAATGGGCTTTGACCAGATGGATCGCATGATTTTGCTGACGATTATTGACAAATTCGGAGGGGGCCCGGTTGGTCTGGACACGATTGCCGCTGCCATCAGCGAAGAGAGTGATACCATAGAAGACGTCTACGAGCCGTTTCTGATCCAAAACGGATTTATCAATCGCACTCCGCGCGGCAGAGTTGCCACACGTGCCGCCTATCTGCATTTCGGTCGAATCGCCCCGGAATCCTCCCAGGCGAATCTGTTTTAGCCATGCAACAGTTCTTTGATTTCCCCGTTAATCCAAGCTTCAGCTTTGACAGCTTCGTGCCCTGTGAAGGAAACTCTGCTGCACTCCGCTTTGCGCTGAGAATTGCCGATCCTGCCGATTCCGAGTGTCTTCTGTATCTGTACGGACCGTCAGGGTCCGGCAAAACCCATCTGCTGCACTCCATTGCCGGCGGCGCGTTCCCGTACCTGTCATTGCGAGAGCCTCACTCCACTGATCTTCTTGTATCCACTTTTTCGGCAGCCGGTGGACTCGTGGTGGATGACCTCCAGGCGATGCCGGATGATCCGGACATGCGGAGAGCTCTCTGGCAGCTGTTCAATGAATTTCACACTTCCGGTCGCACGATTGCCATGGCCGGAACCGTGCCGCCGCGTGAACTGCTCACCATGGATGATCATCTCACGTCGCGCCTGTTGTGGGGCCTTGTTGCGCGGCTCGATACATCCGATGATACCTCCCGGAGAATGATTATCAAAAAAGTGGCTGATGATCACCAGATCAGAATTCCGGATGATGTGGTTGATTATGTCCTGGCAACTACCAGCCGTGAAGTTGGTGCATTGATAGATGCGTTTCATCAACTGTACCGGTTTTCAATGGCTGAAAAACGCCGTATCACGCTGCCGCTTGCCCGTGAAGTACGTGAGTTGACTCTGGCGGACCGCGTGCTATGACACCCTTCAAAAGCCGCCTGAAAACTCCTGAAGAGGTAGAGCTGGAAATCAAGTATCAGCAGTTGGCTCGAATAAAAGCCGATCTTCAGCAGTATGAACAGGAATATAACAATCTTAAGTCTGAGATAAAAACATTCGAACAGGTATACGAGGATATACTGGGAGTCCGCATTCAGGCGCTTGAAGATCTCGAATGGCAGTTGCGGGGGCTTCTTGGTGAGACAGCGTCAGTGCGTGCGGCCGAGCCGCTGAAGCAGACTTCTTCTTTTACTCACTTTCAGCATACCACCGATTTGCTCGACGACGAAGAGACACCGCAGGACACGGCCAATCTCAGTCTCAAGTCGCTGTATCGCGGGGTGGCCAAAGCGGTTCACCCTGATCTGGCTGCTGATGAGACTGAACGATTGCGACGTCAGGATCTGATGGCGCTTGCCAATGAAGCATATCAAACGGGCAATCGTCAGGTGCTGATCGATCTCCTGAGTGAGTGGGAACAGGCGCCCGTTTCTTACGGGACAGAGCTGGATATCGCTCTTGAGTTGGTGCGGGTTATCCGGCAACTGGCTGCAATTCAGCAGAATATCCATGCAGTCATTCGCCAGACCCATGAATTGATGCAGACAGATATCTATATTTTCAAGCTACAAGTTGATGATGCGATGGCCGATGGTGTCGATTTATTGGCGGAGATGGCGGCAGCCGCCGATCTGGATATTGCCAAATTACGTCGGCGTTTGGCAGCCGCTCGCGGTGATGCCGGGGAGTTGCCTGAAGCAGACGATATAACCTTTGAAACACGTATAGTCCGCTTTCCCTCGGGGCAAAACAGTGGGACGCTCTTTATTCGCAAGGCGATTTCCATTGACTTCCGCGACTGGCAGCGTATCGGCATTGCCCGGGGTGCCAAAGAGATCTTCCTTGATACTTCGTTGCGGCTGGATGTAAAAGTTGCTGTCGGCCTCGATACGAACTTTCTGAAAGAATTGCAGCCCAATGACCTTCAGGCGCTGTTTCTGTACAATTGTGATGACGATATTTTAGCGAATATTGTTCATCTGAAAGGCTTGCAGGAGTTATATCTTTCCGATACCAGAATTAGTGACCAGGGGTTGGCTTTGCTTCGTCCTCTGGTATCATTGCAGCGGGTATCGATTTATCACACCGCCATCAGTGACAAGGGTATTTTCAATCTGGTCGCTATTCCCAGATTGAAATGGCTTACCTGTAGCGGTACAAATGCCACGGAAGATGGCTTTAATCTGTTCCGGAGGGCCATGCCCGGATGCAAGACGGTTAACTTCAAGTGGCGCTACTGAGGAGAATTTCATGCAAGCAATAAACGATGCTATTATTAATGAAATAACGGAATGCATTGTAAAAGAAGTTAATCCTGCGAGAATCATTCTTTTTGGTTCTGCTGCGCGAGGGGAGTTGCATGACGCTTCGGATATTGATTTACTGATTATCGAGGATGCTCCTTTTGGAGTTGAAAGAAGCCGTTTTCGAGAGACGAGTCGCATCAATCGTGCTCTTGCAGGCTTTGCTGTAGCAAAGGATATTCTGGTTTATTCTACGGACGAAGTTGTTCGCTGGCGCAACTCTTTGAATCATGTGATATCAAATGCCTTGCGGGAAGGGAGGGAGTTATATGTGCGACCTTGATCATGCCCGGCAGATGTTGAATATTGCCAAGCGCGATTTGAAAGCGCTTGGCGGGATGCTGGATCCGGATATTTTTGCATACGAAATTTTCGGCTTTCATGCACAGCAGACAGCAGAAAAAGCCTTGAAAGCATGGATAGCTGCGCTTGGCGGAAGTTATGGTTTTACTCACGACCTCGGGCTTTTGCTGAGCTCTTTGACAAATATGGGCGCGGATTGCTCCTGCTTTTCAGAACTCCCTGATCTTACAATATTTGCCGTTCATTTCAGATATGACGATGCAGGCGATGATTGTGGATTTCCGGATCGGGAAGAAGTGCTTGAACAAATATCCGGTCTTGTTGCTTGTGTGGAAGAGATATTGTCTTAATTGGAGAAACATATGCTGCAAATCGGTAACTATAATAATCTCGAAATTTCCCGCATCACCGCTTCAGGAGCTGTTTTCAAGACTGACGACGGAGAGGTGCTGCTCCCGATGCGCCTGGTCCCACAGGGGGCGGAAGCAGGTACCCGGCTGGATGTTTTTGTCTATGTCGATTCAGACGGGCGCTTGACCGCCACAACTAAACGGCCTCGCGCTGTAGTGGGGGAGTTTGCTCTGCTGAAGGTCAAGGAGGCGACAACGGTCGGCTCATTTCTTGACTGGGGGCTGGAAAAGGATCTGCTGCTGCCGTTCGGCGAACAGATAGATCCGGTCAGGCGCGGTGATCAGGTGCTGGTGCGGGTTTATCTGCACTCCAGCGGCCGGATTGCGGCATCTGCCAAGCTGGAAAAGTATATCGAACCGGTTGATGACAGCCTGGCGGAAGGCAATGAAGTCGGGTTGCAGGTTTACGCAATTACTGATCTTGGTGCCAAGGTTATTATCAATAACCGCTTCGGCGGCCTGGTTTTTAACTCAGAACTGGTTGTCAAGCCGACCTGTGGTTCGCGCCTGAGCGGTTATGTCAAGAAAATCAGGGAAGATGGCAAGGTGGATGTGACTTTGCGCATAGGTGGCGCTCAGGAAGCTGCCCAGGACCGGGAAGTAATTCTGAATGCTCTGGCTGCTCACAACGGTTTTCTCCCCCTGACCGATAAAAGCTCTCCCGAAGCAATTGCCGGAACACTGCGCATGAGTAAAAAGAGTTTTAAGAAGGCGGTTGGTGGCTTGTACAAAGAGGCTGCCATATCCATGCTTCCCGATGGCATCAGGTTGAAAAGTGATCAGACAAAGGAAGCAAAGTGACGTTTCGAATTACTGCCATAGTGGTGGTTATCTGTTGTGCTGCTTTCTTTGTCACTGGCTGCAAGAAGACGGACAATAAACCGGCTGCCGGTTTACAGGTGGTTACGACTCTGTTTCCGTTGTACGACTTTGCCCGTACCATTGCCGGCGACAAAGCACAGGTGACCATGCTGTTGCCGCCCGGGGTTGAGCCGCACACGTTCGAGCCAAAACCGGAAGATATGATCAGAATCAGCCGGGCCGGACTGTTTATCTATACGAGTCCGTACATGGAGCCCTGGGCAGAAAAAATTGTTACCGGTATTGATAGTAAAAATCTGCGGGTAGTCAATGCCGGACAGCGCGTTGCGTACCGTTCAGGCGTACCTGAGGATGAGCATGGCTCACACCATAATCCCGCCGGAATGGACCCGCATTTCTGGCTTGATTTCACCAACGCGGCGTTGATGGTTGATGCCATTCTTGATGGTTTTATCGCGGCTGATCCGGGTAACGAACCTTCTTACCGCCGGAATGCCGAACAGTTGAAAACGCGGCTGGTGCAGCTTGATGAGCGTTTCCGGAAAGGCCTTTCTTCATGCACGACCCGAAAGCTCCTGCATGGCGGACATTATACCTTTGGTTATCTTGCTCGCCGTTATGATCTGGACTATCACGCGCTTAGCGGTATATCGTCCGATTCCGAACCTTCGGCAGAACGCATGACAACACTTGTCAAACAAATCAGATCGTCCGGCTCCAAATATCTGTTTGCGGAAGAACTGCTATCACCCCGCCTGACTGAAACGCTGGCACAGGAAGCGGGTGTGGGGGTGTTGATGCTCCATGGCGCACACAACCTGTCACGGGACGACATGTCAAAAAATGCCTCCTTCTTTGATCTGATGACGCGTAATCTGGAACAGTTGCAGAAAGGTCTCCAATGCCGGGAGAAATAGTTTCAACAGAACTGCTGTCGTGCAGCTATCGTGAAGGATTGGTGCTTGAGGAGATTTCCTTTCAGGTGCAGCGCGGCGATTATGTCGGTATTGTCGGGCCGAATGGTTCCGGTAAGAGCACTCTGATAAAGGCGCTCCTCGGTCTGGTTACGATCAGTCAGGGGAAGGCGGTACTGTTCGGCACCCCTCTGTCCATGTTCCGGGACTGGCATAAGGTCGGCTATCTGCCGCAAAGCCTCCATCTGGTGAATCCTGTTTTTCCGGCGACGGTGCATGAAACGGTCGGGCTTGGATTGTTGTCTCTCAAACGGTTTCCCAAAAGGCTCAACCGGGCTGATGGTGTAAAGATTGATGTATTGCTTGAAGAATTAGGTATTTCAGACCTGAAACATAAACTGATAGGTGAACTTTCTGGTGGCCAGTTGCAACGGGTTCTGCTTGCCCGGGCCATCGTAAATGATCCGGAATTACTTGTACTGGATGAGCCGACCGCTGCCCTTGATCCGGAAACACGGGGTCGTTTTTATGCCATGATCGCCGATATCAACCGGACGAGGGGTGTTACGGTTCTACTGGTGACCCATGACAGCGGTGCGATTGGCGAACATGCTTCAAAGATGCTCTATCTTGATAAAAAGCTCCTTTTCTACGGCAGCTTTGACGAATTCTGCTGTTCACCGGAGATGTCGTCGATGTTCGGCGAACATTCGCAGCACCTGATGTGCCATCGACACTGATCATGAATCTATTTGAAATTCTCTCATACGGCTTTATCCAACGGGCGCTGCTGGCCGGTACTCTGATTGCGCTGCTCTGCTCAGTGCTCGGTGTATTTCTGGTGCTGCGGCGTTTGTCATTGATCGGTGACGGACTCGCACATGTCACATTCGGCAGTACCGCTATTGCTCTGGCGCTCAAGCTGTATTCCGCCATGTCGTTGTTGGTGACGATGCCGATTGTACTGCTGGCATCTCTCGGCATACTCAAGCTGACCGAAAAGGGACGTTTGAGCGGTGATGCCGCCATCGGGCTGGTCTCTGCCCTCGGAATCTCGGCAGGTATCATTTTGGCCAGTGTGGGGGGTGGCTACAATGTTGATCTGCTGAGTTACCTGTTCGGCAATATCCTTTCAATACGCAACGAAGAGGTAGTGATTGCGGCGCTGCTCTGCCTCGGGGTTATGCTGCTGCTGACGCTTCACTATCACGAACTGTTTGCCATTTCATTCAGTGATGAACTGGCCAAAGTATCCGGAATCCGCACATCATTCGTCAACGCGATTCTGGTGCTGCTGACGGCGTTGTCGGTGGTTCTGGCGATGAAGCTGGTCGGTATCATGCTGATTTCGTCACTGCTGATAGTTCCGGCGGCGGGTGCCCTGCAACTGGCGCGCGGCTTCAAAATCTGTATTGTTCTGGCTGCTGTTCAAGGGTGCAGCTCCGTCATCATCGGTATTCTTGTCTCCATCATGTCCAACCTTCCTGCCAGTGCATCTATCGTCATGGTAAATCTGCTGTTTTTCGCCGCAGCGTGTGTAATCCGCCGGATTATCTATCCAAATAACAGTAACTGAACACAAGGAGTATCATCATGAACAGATACAATACCTCATATCCAGCATCTGCAAGCACTGTGATAGTTAAACAAAATGCACTCGTCAGACAGGTGTACGCCTGGATGGGAGCCGGGCTGGCGGTTACCGCTTTCATGGCGCTCGTCACGCTTTCCTCGCCTCTGCTTCTCAATGCCATTATCGGTAACCGGATGCTGTTCTTCGGATTGATGATCGGCGAGCTGGCGTTAGTGTTCACCCTGTCCGGAGCCATCAACCGGTTGAGCGCCTCCGCAGCAACGCTCATATTTCTCGCCTATTCAGCCCTCAATGGTGTCACCCTTTCAACGGTGGCGTTGGTCTATACAGCCGACTCGATTGCCTCGACTTTCGTTATCACTGCCGGCATGTTCGGTGCCATGAGCGTCTTTGGTTATGTGACCAAGCGGGATCTGACCTCATGGGGCAGTTTTCTGTTTATGGGATTGATAGGCGTCGTGATCGCCTCGGTTGTTAACATCTTCATGCAAAGCAGCACAGTTTCCTGGGTTCTCTCCGGCCTCGGCGTGATTGTCTTCACCGGACTCACCGCATACGATACCTGGAAGATTAAGGAGATGGCGGCGCAGGGGACGGAAGGGAGAAAGCCGGCTATCCTCGGGGCACTGACGCTATATCTCGACTTCATCAATCTGTTTCTGATGCTGCTCAGATTTACCGGCAACCGCCGCTAGATACAATGGGTCACAAAAAATCGCGGAGAGCGGTAAGTCACGGTAACCCCGGGAAAACATCTCATACGCGGGGTCTGCATATTGTTGCGCTCTTTGAGGGCGCAAAAGGTCTGCTGGTTCTTCTGGCCGGATTTGAACTGCTGACGTTTATCCATAAAGATGTTCACGCAGCCGCCATGCGGCTGGTTGAGCACATTCACCTCAACCCGGCCAGCCATTATCCGCGAATATTTCTCGATCTGACGGAACACATCAGCGATACAAAGCTCTGGGGTATGGCGCTTGCTGCGGCTCTGTATTCTGCTGTGCGCACAATCGAAGCCGTCGGCCTCTGGTTGAGAAAGAGCTGGGCCGAATGGTTCGCGGTTCTGACCGGCGGCATGTATATCCCGGTTGAGATTTATGAAGTCGCCCGCCACGTCACCTGGCCGAAAGTTACCGTACTCATCGTTAACGTAGGTGTTGTGTCCTACCTGCTGTTTGTGTTGGTCAGGAACGGCGGCAAGAATACTGCATGAATATGAGGAGATATCCATGACAAAACCTGTATTTCCCAAGCCCTATCAGCATGTACATCCACCCGTTAAAAACATCAATGAAGTCATTACCGAACAGCTTACGCTCGGCCAGCGGGCAGCTGATTGGGTGGTCGCAAAGGTCGGCTCGTGGGGATTTATCATCGGTCAATCCTCATTGCTTGCCCTCTGGGCGCTCCTCAATGTAACGGCCTGGGTTATGCATTGGGACCCGTATCCGTTTATCCTCATGAATCTGGTTCTGTCTCTCCAGGCGGCATATACGGCACCGATGATAATGATGAGCCAGAATCGGCAGGCGGCCAGGGATCGTCTCGAAGCGCATAATGATTATGAAATCAACCTGAAGGCGGAGATCGAGATTCAGGCGATTATGGAGACTCTCGACGCTCAGAACGTTGCGATAGAACAGCTTCATTCTCTCATTGAGGATTTGCACAATGACAGGGAAGGTAAAATAATTGGTGTTGTCCTCCATGATATCGGAAATTAATTATAAGTCATGAGCTTCAATGAGAACACGAGAGTAATAATATTGGCAATTTTGCACTTATGCCGGCAAAGAAGCTACACCTTCCACAAACGGTATGTTGAAATCGCTATTCTGCCAAGAATTCCTTATAATGCTGTTGGAGAAGTGAGTTAATATGCAGGGATAAATGTAAACTTTCTTCACCAAGGAGTACTACATGAAAAAGCTCGATGAAAAAAACATGACTGTACGGGAAGAGCGTATTCCATTTCTGGCCGAGGACGCTGTGAAAAAAGCTCGCACCAAAACGCTGAACTCTGGTCGCAATGTAATGGAAGCCGTTAATGGCAAGTTGATTGAATCTCACCCCGATGGTTCTTACAGAGTGATCAGGCCGCTTGCCCCACCGATCACTGTTGCTCCTGGGCAAAAACGGGTACGGAGAAGCAAATGAGTCCCGCTGTCTCGTTTGCTTCTCCAATCACCATTGGTGCAACTCCACGCTTGCGCATGTTTGCCGGTCCGAACGGTTCCGGAAAGAGCACCATTAAGGCAGTTGTCGAAGATGAAATTGGTCAGGAATTGTTGGGGGTATATGTAAATGCCGATGACATTGAACTTGAAATTAGTCGTTCAGATTGCCTTGATATTTCTGTCTATGGTGTGGTAACAACCGCTAAAGAAGTACTCACCTTTTTTAAGGAATCATCCTTTCTGGCCGAAAAGAATCTATCTGATGATGCAACACGACTGGGTTTTCTTGATGGGAAATTAACTTTTCACTCTGTAGCGGTAAATTCCTATTTTGCCTCGGTTGCGGTTGATTTTCTGCGACACAAGCTTCTTGAGGCTGGTGTGACCTTCACGTTTGAAACAGTAATGTCTCACAAGAGTAAGATTGAATTTATGAAGTTGGCACAGGATGCAGGATTCCGAACCTATCTTTATTATGTGGCTACTGAAGATCCCGAAATAAATGTCTCCCGTGTGCTTACCCGCGTAGCTGAGGGCGGTCATAATGTCGATAGGGATAAAATCGTAGAGCGTTATCATCGTTCGCTGAGTTTGCTGGCTGATGCGGTGCAATACTCTAATCGTGCCTATATTTTTGATAACTCCTCAGCCGAAAAAGTCTGGGTGGCTGAAATTACCGATAATGACATTCTTGACTTAAAATCCGACACCATGTCTAACTGGTTCAAAGTGGCGCTGTGGGATAAGTTTTCATCTGAAGAAATGGCAGCTTCATGCTCATAATCGTAGAATCACCAACCAAAGCAAAAAAAATACAGTCGATCCTCAAAGTCAAAGCCATGTCCACCGTCGGGCATTTCAAAGACCTGCCTGATGCCAATATCGGCGTTGACCTCTCTACTTACGAACCAACTTTTGTCTATCACGAGAAGAAAGCGCACCTTCCCAAGGAGTTACGCAACGCGGCCCGAGGGGAGACCGTCATGCTTGCCGGTGACCCGGATCGGGAAGGGTATGCCATCAGCTGTCATATCTACGAAGAGGTGAAAGAGGTTGCCAAAGAATGTCTGCGCATGGAGATATACGAGGTCACCGAGAAGGGCTTGAAGGAATCGCTTGCCAAGGCGGTGCCGTTCGAGCAGACCAACACCGGCCTCTATAATGCCTTCCTGGGGCGGCGGATCGGCGACCGCCTGGTTGGGTATATACTTTCACCCATAGCGAGTAAAAAACTCCGTAGTTCCTACAGCGTCGGTCGGGTTCAGTCACCTGCGGTTCGTCTGGTCGTTGACCGTGAACGGGAAATCCGCAATTTTGTCTCATCTCCGTACTGGATGCTGGATATCCAGCTGGATAAGGATGGCACGACCTTTCTTGCCCGTCACCTCAAGGGTAAGTTTTTGAAGCAGGCGGACGCACAGCTTATCATTGATGCCATTAAGTCGGAAACTCATGCACTGGCTGAAAAGGTTGAAAGAAAAGAGGTCAAGCAGTCCCCCAAACCACCGTTCACTACTGTTGATTTACAGGCTGCGGCTGCCGCGCGCCTGAAGTTCACTCCCGAACAGTCGATGAAACTGGCGCAGGGGCTGTTTGATCATGGTGTCATCACCTATCACCGTACCGATTCCGTCAGGATGGATGAGGCGTTTATCGCCGAGATCAGGGAGTTTCTGGGCAAGAGTCTCGGTAGCAGCTATCTGCCGGCGAAACCGCATCAGCACAAGTCAAAGAATTCCCAGGCCGAGGCGCATGAAGGCATCCGTCCGACCCATATGCATTCGGTGGCAGATATTGACGCCATTATCAGGAAAGAGGGACTGACGCCTGATCACGCGCGGCTGTACGATTTGATTTTCAAACGTGCCGTGGCCAGCCAGATGGCTGTGGCACGGTACGACTCTACCGTGATGGTATTTACCGTGGCTGGTGAACGGTTCAAGGCGGCGGGACGAATCCTTGTTTTTGACGGTTTTCTCAAAGTCTACGCCGAGATTGATGAGGAAAAGGACAAGAAGGGTGATGAGGATACCAAGCTACAGCTGCTTCCTTTGATAGAGGTCGGTGAACTGGTGCCGAAGGTACAGGAAATTCTTGATGAGAAAAAGACCAAACCGCCGGGGCGCTTTACCTTTGGTTCTTTGGTAAAAGAGCTGGAGCGGCTTGAAATCGGGCGGCCTTCCACCTATGCCGCCATCACCAAAAATATTTCTGATCGGGGTTATGTCAAGGAAGAGAAGGGGAAGGTGGTTCCGCTGCCGCCCGGAGAAACCTTGATTGATTACCTGAGGGAAACACATTCCTGGGTGATTGATTATGAGTTGACCAAAAAGATGGAGAGTTTTCTCGATCTGGTGGTGGAGAATAAGGAAACATGGCAGCGCTTTTGTAAAGGAGTTCACAACAAGATGGGCTTCTCAGTTCCGCCGGTGCGGGCGGCCGGTGGCGGCCCGAGTGAAGGGCAACTTAAATATGCCAATGATCTTGCGCAAAAAAACAGCCTCGTCATACCGGAAGATACGCTGAAGAGCGGCAAGGCGCTCTCTTTGTGGATTGAAGGCGTTGTCGGCGGCAAAAACAGGAGTGCTTCCCCCGACGCGGCTGTTCCAACGTTGAAATAAAAAAGCCGGAAGCCGGAATAACCAGTCTGATCAAAACTTATCTCGCCTCACATTTGTCCATCCTCGAAAAACTGATATACTTTCCCTGGTAGCATTCAGATACACCTTCTGGAGAAATCATGCTTAACAATCCGCTTTTGCTTGTCTGTCTTGCCATTGGGTGCGGCGCGCTCCTTGGCCGGATTTCCATAATGAAGGTATCGCTGGGCGTTGCGGGTGTGCTGTTTGCCGGTGTCATGTGGGGCTATATCGTGCCTGCGGTAAAACCTCCGGACGTTCTGGCGACCTTTGGCCTTGCGCTTTTTGTCTATGCGATAGGCCTCTCATCGAGCGATTTTCTGTTTGATACCTGGACCCATGGCGGTTGGCGTTTTCTGCTGATACCGCCGGTGGCAATAGGAGCCGGATTTGTTGTTGCCATTTTTGCCTCACAATTTCTCGCCATCCCGTCAAGCACCGCTTCAGGTGTTTTTGCCGGCGCCCTTACCAACACTCCCTCGCTGGCCGCTGCAACAACGGCACTCGGGCAGAGAGGAGCTGAGGCTACGCTTGGCTATGCCATTGCCTATCCCCTGGGTGTTCTGATTCCGATACTGATGCTTTCCTGGCCTCTCAGGCGTGAAACCCCCGGCGTCGGCGATTCGTTGGCAAGTGCCGCAATACTGGTGCGCAATGTCAAGGAACCGGGTGAATCTATTGCCGGTCTGCTGGAGCGGTACTCGCTGACGGTGCGATTTGCCCGCTGTGTACGTGGCTCCGGGCAGTTTGCTATTTCAGGCAACTCGGTTATTCAAAATGGAGACATTGTTACGGTTGTCGGATTAGCGGATGATGTGCGCATTGCCACAGAATCCCTTGGAGTTCTCTCCGATGGGGAAATTTTAAACGACAGAAGTCAGCTCGATTTCCGGCGGATATTTGTTTCAAACCCGACCGTATGCGGCAAAACCTTGAGGGAGGTGGGGATTTTTCGCAACTATGAGGGCATCGTGACCAGGATCAGGCGCGGCGACACGGATTTTATCCCCAATGCCGAAACGACTATCATGCCGGGCGACCGGCTGCGAGTGATCGCACCCCGGGAAAAACTTTCGGCTATCTCCGAATATATCGGTGATTCCTATCATGAAGCAAGTGAATTCAATATTCTGACTTTCGGATTGGGACTGGCGATGGGGATTGCCCTTGGCACCGTTGATGTCAGTCTGCCCATGGGACTTGGAACGTTCGAGATCGGTCCGGTGGCGGGGTGTCTGATAGTTGCATTAATACTTGGGGCGTTCGGGAGGACCGGTCCGTTGACCTGGTATCTGCCGTACGGCGTTTCAATGTCGCTTCGGCAGCTCGGTCTTGTCGTATTTCTGGCGTGCGCCGGAATTAAAGCTGGAGGGCTGCTGCACACGGCCCCGATCAATGTTTCTGCGTTGGTTCTTGGTGCCTGCATCACGGCGGTGACGTGTCTGGTGTCGCTTGTGATGGCCCGATTCATTGCCGGTAAATCATGGCCGTTTATCGGCGGAATGCTGGCCGGTGTGCAGACCCAACCGGCGGTTCTCGGCTTCGTTGTCGGCCGCTGCGGCAATGATCGGGTTGAGGCTGGTTATGCCGCAGCCTATCCCCTCAGCATGTTGTTGAAGATAGTTCTTGTGCAGATCTTTTTGCTGATAATGAAATCTTGAATAGTTAAAGCATCCGTTTTAGCTGTAGTTCGGATTTTCGAGATATTGTCGGGCGTTTATTTTATTGAAAAACGCACTGACAGGTATTACTATCATGTAATAGTATTACATTGCTGCAAAAATACAACAGGAGTCCGGTATGCTCTCAAATGTAACAACAAAGGGCCAGGTAACCATCCCGGCTGAAATACGAACCCGTTTTCATATTAGTCCAAACGACAGGGTTGACTTCTTTATTGATGGCGAACGAATTATTATCACCCCCGTAAGGACGCTCAAACAACTCAGAGGTTCGATTGCTGCCGTTGACTCAAGCACCTTTGTTAAGGAACGGGAAGAGGCTAAACGTGCTGTTGCAGACCGTGCAACAGGAGAAACGGCGTGAACAGATGCTTTGTCGACACCAACCTCTTCATACGCTATTTGACAAACGATGATCCCGAACTGGCAGATCGGGTGGAACAGTTGCTGGATGATGCTGCGGTCGGATCCGCGCAGCTTGTGACCACTGAGCTTGTAATGGCTGAATCCGTCTGGGTACTTGAATCGTCATACCGTTTGACCCACGCCCAAATAGCTCCATTAATTCGCGGTATCCTTGCAACGCCGGGTATGGACGTTATAAACGGAGACTTGGTTGGCAAAGCACTCGTTATGTATGAATTACAGAATATTGACTTTGTGGATGCGTATATAGCAGCTTTAATGGAAAAACAGGGGATAAAGGATATTTATTCGTTTGATAGGAAACACCTCTCACGAGTTAAAACCATCAATCGTAAAGAGCCTTGAACTGTATTTCCGGTAAGGAAACCAACAGTTTCTCATCCGGATTTTCCTGATGGAAACTAGATGGAAAATATTAATCCCTTTTCCGGATAATGTTTCACGTTTCTGGTAGCCACCTTATATCCCTTAACAAGTGCCGTTGCTGCGATCAGGCAGTCAAGTGATGTAAGCGTAACTCCCTTGGCACGATATCTTCGATATAATTCTCCACCCTTAAATGCAATCTCCGGAGTAATTGGTTCAACACCGCAGGCCTCTATAAAATTATGCGTCACAACCTTCTCCGCGTCACGCATACCAGCTGTTAACTCATACACAGTCAACACACTTATCATCGCCTGGCCATCGCTCCACAAGCCACTCATCAGAGGTTGTGTGTAGGTAGCTCCCCGCAGAAAATCAATGGCAACATCAGTATCAATGAGAACGCCCGGCATAGTCGCGATCCCCCTCTTTTCTCAGGTCGTTCACAATGTCAACGCTTGTGCTTTCTCTTTCTTTCCAACCGCCAAAGGATTCCATCGCCTTCTGCACTTTTCGCTGGCGGATGTGTTCCCGCAGGGCCTCAGTGATGAAGCTGCTTACGTTTTTCGACATCGATTTTGCTTCTTGAAGGAGATCGTCGGGTAGGGTGATAGAAGTTTTTACGAGGTGCATATATCCTCCTTGTTAGTAGTACATAAACATACTACCAAGGAGTGTGTATAATGTAAAGGATGGTTTATTTAACGCCTACGTTTTTGATCCCGTCGGGGCACCATTGGGGGACTTCGTCAGAATAAAGAGAAAGTACAGGTTTCAACCGAATACATTTCCGCGTTTTGTACTGTGTTGAGACCTTCTTACTCCAACGTGGCTGAGGGTGTGCGGGCTTCACCGCACCTCCCGATGGTTGGACACTTTCATTACCTGAAAATAAAAGGAAAGGCTATTTCCTGAATATTTTCAAAAATAGCCTCTTTCTTTCTTGTCTGCACTCATCACTTCTTAATCGGCTGATTCATTCATCCGCAATAATCGATGTCCTTCAAAAACGGTAAGTATTTCAATTCGATCACCACTCAATCGGTAGACAATGCGATATCCTCGGTAAATCAGTTCTCGAATGTCAGGATTGCCTATTTCTGGTACAGTCCTCCCGCTTCTCGGGTTATCAGACAAAATAGCCTCTGCATGATCAATCAGGTCATCGACAAACCGGATAGCACGCTCCACACTGTCACGTGCAATGAACTCCTCTATATCGACCAGATTTTCGCCAGCTTCCCGTGACCACGTTACGCTCATGGATTACCCACACTTCTTCGTGCTTGTAGAGATTTCCGTAGTTCGTCAGTCGTTTGGGCCTGCCCATTTTCTGTGTCTGAAATTCCCCTCTCAATGGAATCGAGAAATGATTTTCGGTACACCAGTTCGTCATAATCTGAAGCGGACAATAGCACTCCTGCAGGTTTGCTGTTTTGGGTAATGATAAGCGGGCGTCTTGATGTCTGAAGGGTTTTGAACCACCTGGAAATATTGGTTTTAAATTCTGCAATCGGGACAATATCATTACTGATTGAAATAGCTCTCATTGTTTTGGCTCCTTATGTGAATCTATTTTGTAGCCAAAATATAGACCAATAAAACAATCAATGCAAGGGCTCTGTTTTCATTTGTTCTTAACGGGCCCGGCCATGATGTACCTTCTTGTTTACGCTGCCAACTCTTGTAATACTTCCGGATGTCGCGTAGCCACTTTCAATAGCGTAGCAGCAGCTCCAGACGGCATTTTTCGCCCTTGCTCCCATTCTTGAAGAGTGCGCACTGAAACGCCCAGAAGTCTGGCAAATGGTACTTGGGATACAAGCTATTCAATACCAACGGAGGCTTCCACTTCAACTCTTACTTATGCATTCAAACACTTCCCGGTTTTTCGCGGTCTCCCCGGAAAAACTAGGAAAAACTAGGGACATCCATGATAAGTTTTGTCAAGGGGAAAACGGAGATTTCCCATAACCTTCCGAACTCACCGGTG
>JANXZX010000053.1 GCA_025355325.1 Geobacteraceae bacterium | reverse complement strand
CAACAATCGCTTCAACAGCCTTGTCGATGCCGCGCTTGATTTCCATCGGGTTGTGACCTGCAGCAACAAGCTTGGAACCCTGCTTGTAGATAGCCTGAGCCAGAACGGTAGCAGTTGTGGTGCCGTCGCCGGCAACGTCGGAAGTTTTGGAAGCAACTTCTTTAACAAGCTGAGCGCCCATGTTTTCAAACTTGTCTTCCAGTTCGATTTCCTTGGCAACGGTAACGCCGTCTTTTGTGATCAGCGGTGAGCCATAGGATTTGTCGATAACAACATTGCGGCCTTTCGGTCCAAGAGTAACTTTAACGGTGTCGGCGAGGATGTTCACGCCTTTCAGGATCGCGTTGCGGCCGTCCTGATCGAATTTGATAATCTTTGCTGCCATGGTGTATTCCTCCGTGATTTTTTATGTTTTTATTAATTCAGTACTAAATCTGTTGCGAAAATGGCTGTTTTTAGATGATGGTTTCATCAGTTGAGGAATCCGCGGAGGCGTACCACTCGGTACGCCGCACAAGGCATGACGATAACTGGTGAGACCAGCGCGGAAAACAGACGTTTTATTCCACTACGGCCAGGATGTCGTCTTCTCTCATCATCAGGTAGTCGTTTCCGTCAACTTTAACTTCGGTACCGGCATATTTGCCGAACAGAACGATATCGCCAACTTTAACATCCAGCGGCAGTACTTTGCCGTCTTCAGTTTTTTTGCCGTTACCGGCTGCAACGATCTCGCCGCGCTGTGGTTTTTCTTTAGCAGTCTCAGGAATGAAAAGGCCCCCGGCTGTTTTGGTTTCTTCTTCAACTCTCTTTACGATGATGCGGTCCTGTAGTGGTCGTAAATTCATCTGTACTTCTCCTTTCTATCCTTTGTGGTGTGATGGTAAGACTGAAATTAGCACTCGCCATCGCTGAGTGCTAACAGTCGGAATATAAACAGCGCCCATTCAAAAATCAAGGGGTATCTAAAATATTTTTTTCGGAGGCAGGTATGAATCCGGAAGGTGTCCCGCGTGAATCGGCGAAAGAAATTGAAACAATCGGCATGAAGGGCTATAAAACTCTATCGGAATATATTGAGCAGCGGATATCGGAGTGACACATTATGGGAATCTTTACCGGAACAGCAAAAAATCCGAATTCACAGGAAACGAAAAAGTTTCACTCGGATTACGGGCAGCTACTTGTTGATGGTGAAATTATTGAGGCGGGCTTTATCGTCCTTCGAGACACCTTTCTCTTTACCAACAAAAGATTGATTCTGGTTGATATTCAGGGCATCTCCGGCAAGCAAATTGAATACATCTCAATTCCGTACAACAAAATAACAAGATTCAGCGTTCAGACCGGAGAACGCTTCGACCTGAATGCCGAATTGAAGGTATGGCTTGGTGGTGATGCGATACCGTTTGAGAAAAAATTCAATAAAGACGTAAATGTGTATGAAGTGCAGAAGGAACTGGCCCGGCACGTGTTGAAATAGTCCCGTTCCACAAACGACGGACGGAACTAGTACCACGTAACACTTAAAAAATCGCACAAAAAGTCCCCTCCCCCCTGGCGGGGGAGGGTTAGGGTGGGGGGGGAGATCGCCATGAAATTAGCATGTTGCAGCTTCACCCACCCCCTAACCCCCTCCCGTCAAGGGAGGGGGAACTTTGCGAAATAACAAGAGTTACATGGCACTAGCGATCAATCGGCGCTTCTGACCAGGTCCCGTTGACAAAGCGCCGTAACCCAAGAGGGTTGGCATCCTGAAGCGCCTCCGGCAGCAAATGATCAGGATACCCCTGGAAGCAGACCGGGCGGAGAAAGCGGTCTATAGCGAGCGTCCCAACAGATGTGCTCCGACTGTCCGAAGTAGCGGGAAATGGCCCTCCATGAACCATGGCGTCGCAGACTTCCACACCGGTTGGAACGTCGTTAAGAATAACCCTGCCGACACGAGTTTCCAGCGCTTCCATAAGCGGCTTGCAGACGGCACCATCACTCCCGGCAGCAAACAGGCTGGCGGTGAGTTGTCCGTTAAGGACTGAAATTACCTCCAGCAGTTCGTCAGAATTCTTCACAGCCACCAGAACAGTGGCCGGGCCAAATACCTCTTCTTCAAGAGGATGATTCGAGTCTTTCAGAAGTTCGGGAGCCGCACGGAACAGACGGGCGGCGGCGCGATCCGGCGCAGTGGAAGTTCCGGTAAGCATTTCCATCCCCGGTATCTTCGCCAACCGTGCACTTCCCTCCTGATAATTGTTCAGAATTGCCCGGGTCAGCATAATCGCCGGTGGCCGGTTTTTCATCTCCTCGGCTAACTGGTGACAGAACTGCTCGAATGCCTCCCCCGCAATGCCGATAATCAGACCGGGATTGGTGCAGAACTGACCGGCGCCCAGAGTTACCGAAGCCGCAAGCGTTGAAGCGATGGCGTTTCCCCGCTCCTGTACGGCTCCGGGAAGCAGTATTACCGGATTGACGCTGGACATCTCGGCAAAAACAGGAATCGGCTCGGGGCGGCTGGCTGCGATTTCCGACAGCGCCCTTCCGCCACGCAGTGAACCGGTAAAGGCGACTGACTTGATTTCAGGGTTTTTAACCAGCGGTGCGCCGGAATTGTCACCGAACAGCATGCCGAAGACACCCGCGGGCATGCCGGTTCGATCCGCAGCGCGGACGATTGCCCGGGCGACCAGTTCCGAGGTGACCGGATGCCCCGAGTGGGCCTTGACTACCACCGGACAGCCGGCGGCAAGGGCTGATGCGGTATCACCACCGGCAACCGAAAAGGCCAGTGGGAAGTTGCCGGCGCCGAATACGGCCACCGGGCCGACAGCGATGCGGTATTGGCGGATATCGGGACGCGGCAGCGGTTGACGGTCCGGCAGAGCGGTATCAATGCGGGGACCAAGGAAATCGCCCCGGCGGACGACTGTGGCAAAAAGGCGCAGCTGGTTGCTTGTCCGGAGCCGTTCGCCACGGATTCGTGGTTCGGGGAGACCGGATTCACGCATCACAATCGAGATGAATGCATCGCCTGATGCATCCAGTTCTGCGGCGATGGCCTCCAGAAATACGGCGCGTTCCTCAAGACCTGTTGCGCGGTAAGAGCGGAAGGCTGTGGCAGCGGCAGTGGCGGCGGCAGATATTTCCGTCTCGGTTGCCGGAAAAAATTCATACGGCAGGGTTTCACCGGTCGCAGCGTCGCGCGAAAAAAATGGTGTTACTGATGCGGCAAGTCGCTTTCCGTCAACAAACTGTTTACCCAAAATTTCCATTTTCTTCCCCAGTCAGAAATTTTATTCAGGCTAAGGCAGCAGACCTTCCGGTTCAGGCGTGATAGGATAATTTGAAAGGGACTTTTAACAAACTACAAACAAAACATGAATAACAATTGCCCACCGGTCATTTTTTCTTTTCAACCGAAGAGCGCCAGTCATTCACCAGAGTGTCATAGGTTTGGTTATAGTCTTTCAACGCCACAGCGGCAGATTCATCAAAGGAAAGTCCGTTCCCCAGGCCCGACAGAATCTGATTTATCCGATGCCAACCGTACGTTGTCACCATAAAGTTAACCAGCTCATAGCTCTGTTGATATGCAGACATGGCGGCTGAAGCGGTAAATTGGCTGAAATTTGATTCCAGTTTCCTGAAGTCAAGCGGGGGGCCTGAATGGGCTGCCCGTTCTGATTCTGATACTGATCGACGGTACTGTGACCGGCCGAACATTTCGGCAATCCCCTCATTCAGCCAGAGTGGGCAGTTGCCGTGAGTCAGCTCAAAAACAATTACGTGGGCATACTCATGGTAGAGAATTCCCCGCAGTTCCGGCGTGATTTCTTTCAAGGCTCCGAACGGCAGTCGAATTTTACCGTCATATACCCCCCCCGACCAGTCGGGAGAATTGGTAACCGTTTTGTAGTCGGTTCGTTTATAGATACCAACCGGAATCCGGGCCTCCGGGAACAGTCCCAGTTCCGCTCCAATCTGGTTGGCGGCCGATTCGAGAACATCGAGGATTGCCAGTGAAAAAGCGGTGTCCACTCCGGGATCATAGGTAAGGTCAAACCGAGAACTGTGACCGCGATCCATTCCTGATTCAACGTTATCCACCTTGCGGGCCTTCGCAAGAATTTCAATAATCTCAGTGCGCTCTGGAGCGAGCTTGAGTGCCTGTTCCCACAATTCAAGGGCCTGTTCGTGTTTGTCCGTATCAAACAATACCCGCCCAAGATAATAAAGTGCCTCGACCGAATCCGGCTTTATGGTTTTTGCCCGTTCAAGCTCGTATCGTGCCACATCATATTTTTTCCATAGATAGTTACATATTCCACGGTACAAGGCATATCCCGCACTGTCGTGATACAGTTCGATAGCCTTGATGAAGTTTTCGTCGGCCTGGGCAAAATTTTTCTGTTTGAGAAACTGATGGCCATAGGCCGAGTAACCTTCAGCAAGATTTCGTTTATGTACGGGGTTCAGGGGGAATAACTGGTAGGCAACACGTAACTGCTCTATACCTTTTTCAAATTCTCCACGCTGGAGCAATTCCACGCCGGAACCGTTATACACAGTCTGGGAGCTGTCTGTCGGCTCGGCGGCAGCGATGGTCACCAGCAGCGGGAGTATTAAGAAAACACCGGGGAGAGACCGGTATCTATTCCGGGTGGTTCTGGTCATTGAGGGGCAAGAAAGGAACGGATGGATGCGGCAATCCCGGCACTGTCCAGCCCCAGCATCGCTCGAAGTTCGTGTTGTTCGCCCTGGGGAATATAGGCATCAGGGTAGCCGAGACGGAGCACTCGCGTGTTGTTCATGCCGCGCTGTTCAAGCAGTTCCAGAACGGCCGAACCAAAACCGCCCTGCAGAGCATTTTCTTCAATAGTGATCAGGATCCCGTACTTTTCAGCCATCTCCACAATCAATGTTTCGTCAAGCGGCTTCACAAAACGGGCGTTTACGACCGTTAAGCCGACACCATCGGCATCAAGTGCAGTGGCAGCCTCCATGGACGGATACACCATGGTGCCGAGAGCAAGTACTGCGGCGGCGGTGCCTTCGCGCAGTACCTCGCCCCGGCCGACCGGAAGAAGTTTGAATGTCTGGTCCAATGCAACGCCGTATCCGTTGCCGCGTGGGTATCGCACCGCAGCGGGAGTTCCGAGGCTGATCGCGGTGGCAAGCATGTGCTGCAGTTCGTTTTCGTCTTTTGGCGCCATAAGAGTCAAATTGGGAAGATGGCGCAGATAGGAAATATCAAAGGCACCGTGATGAGTCGGCCCGTCATTTCCGACAACACCGCCGCGGTCAATGGCAAAGGTGACCGGCAGATTTTGCAGACAGACATCATGGCAGACCTGGTCATAGGCGCGCTGCAGAAAGCTGGAATAGACGGCAAAAACCGGGCGATAACCACTGGCAGCCAATCCGGCAGCAAAGGTCACACCATGCTGTTCGGCAATTCCGACGTCAAAAAAACGCTCCGGAAACGTCGTGGAGAATCCGGTAAGACCGGTGCCGTCAGGCATGGCCGCAGTAATCGCCGTAATACGTTCATCCTCGGTGGCCAGTCGGCAGAGAGCCGCACCAAAAACCGCCGTGTATGAAGCCGCACCGCCTTTTGCTTTAAGTATCTTGCCGGTTTCAATATCGAAAGGTCCGACGCCATGATAAAGGGCCGGATTCTTCTCGGCAGGTGTATATCCGGTGCCTTTTTTTGTAAGAACGTGAATAAGAACCGCGCTGTTGAATTTTTTTACATTTTCGAACGTTTCGATCAGTGCCGGCAGGTCGTGGCCATCAATCGGCCCGATGTATTCGAATCCAAAGGCTTCGAAAAGCATACCGGGCGTAAAAAGGCCTTTGAATGAATCCTCAAGTTTACGAGCCAACTGCAGGACACCTTTCCCCACGTCCATCCGGTTGAGAAACGCTTCCGTACCCTTTTTGAAACGATAGACGAATTCGCTGGAAGCGGTGCGAGACAGAAAGGTCGAGAGAGCACCGACATTTTCGGCTATCGACATCTCGTTATCATTCAAAACGATGATCATGTCCTTGTTGAGATGCCCGGCATGGTTGATCCCCTCAAAGGCAAGACCCCCAGTCATGGATCCATCGCCGATTACCGCAATGACTTTGCTTTTTTGCCGGTCCAGATCGCGGGCTACCGCAAAGCCGGTGGCAGCGGATATCGAGGTGGAAGAATGGCCCACATCGAATGCATCGTGAGGCGACTCGTGGCGTTTGGGAAACCCGCTTATGCCGTTCAACGTACGCAATGAACCGAACGCGTCGCGGCGACCGGTCAGCAGTTTGTGGGCATATGCCTGATGCCCCACATCCCAGACTATGCTATCCGTTGGTGTCGTAAAAACCCTGTGCAGTGCAATGGTCAGTTCCACAACGCCCAGAGACGGGGCAAGATGGCCGCCATTGGCGGCACAGGTTTTGATGATTATCCGCCGCAAATCCGCCGCAAGCTCAGGAAGACGTGAGGCGGGAAGGCGCTTGACATCCTGCGGGGAGTTTATTGTTTCAAGAATCGACATATGTGCGCCCATCTACGTTTCGACGTATTTTATTTCAATTGCCACGTTGTACAATGTAGCGTGCTATTTCCCGCAGTGGATCGGCTTCTGTCCCGAAGATTTCCAAGGCCCTCAGCGCTTCATCCTTCATCAACCTGGCCTCTTCTCTGGCAGCAGCAACCCCCATCACAGCCGGGTAGGTAGCCTTGCCTCGGGCCACGTCACTGCCGGCATCCTTGCCGATTTCCTCAGTCGTTCCCTCAATATCGAGAATATCATCAGCTATCTGGAATGCCAGACCAGCCGCTTCTCCATAACGGGTTATACCGTCCAGTTGAGGACCGACGGCGCCGCCAAGAAGCGCTCCGGAGACAACCGACGCCTTGATCAGGGCTCCGGTTTTGTGGGTATGAATGTACTGGACGGTTGCCAGATCAATATCTTTTTTTCCTTCACTTTCCATATCGATCACCTGACCGCCAACCATACCATACGAGCCGGCGCATGTCGCAATCTCATGGATCACGGCCAGCAGCCCGGCCGGTGCACAGCCACCGCTAAAGCGGGGATCACTGATCAGCTTGAAGGCCTCGGTCAGCAGCGCATCTCCGGCCAGAATGGCAATCGCCTCGCCGAAAACCTTGTGGTTCGTCGGATTGCCGCGCCGGAAATCATCATCATCCATGGCAGGCAGGTCATCGTGGATCAGCGAATAGGTGTGAATCATCTCCATGGCGCACGCCGCCGGAAGGGCCCGCTCGACATCACCGCCAACCGCCTGACACGCCGCCAGCATCAAAATCGGCCTCACTCTTTTACCGCCGGCGAAAATCGAGTAGCGCATCGCCGTATGAACACTATGCGGCAACTCGGTGTCATTTGGCAAAAAACGATCCAGTGCCGAATCGATGCAGGCACACTGTTCTTTTAAATATATTTTTAAATCCATAAATGCTCCGGAATGTTTTCAGTTATTCAGATTCAAACGGCTCCCGCTTCAGGGTGCCATCTTTTTGTTTCAGAAGCACTTCCACCCTCCGCTCGGCATCGTCAAGCCTGCCTGAACAAAACGCGGCCAGTTTGACCCCCTCCTCGAAAGCTTTCAGGGAGTCCTCCAGCGTAAGCGAACCGGTTTCCAGACGTTTTACAATTTCTTCGAGTTTTTTCAGGGATGCTTCAAATTTATCGGTAGCCATAGATTATATCCTGCAAAATGAATTAGTGGGTGATTGTATACAGGCATGCCGGTTGGCGTCAAGCATTGCCGTTTTCCAGAGGTCTGCAACAAATTTGTTGTAAGTTCCCCCTCCCTTGACGCCAACCGGCATGCCTGTATACAATCACCCACTAATTCATTTTGCAGGATATAATCTATGGCTACCGATAAATTTGA
>JANXZX010000052.1 GCA_025355325.1 Geobacteraceae bacterium | reverse complement strand
GTTGGCAATGGTGCTGCCTCCGGCATGCTGCTTCATATAGGTGCCGCAGAGCTTCCTGAGGGTGCGGTCCAGGTAGGTAAAGGTGTAGGCGGCGATCTGTACATCCGCCCCCACGCCGATAAAGGTCATTTTGCCGGTGGCGGGATGGTGGATCGCCTGGCAGTCAAAGGCGGTGCTGACACCGGCGCTCAGGTGGCGCAGCCACTTCGGCAGGCTTTTCGATACGGCGGTCTCAACCGTATCGGCCTTGTCCGGTCTGCCTGTCGCCTCGATGTCGGCCATGGCAAGGTTATGTTCCGACAGCAAACGCTGGGCATGACCGGCGGCCAGCGCGGCCTCGTGCTCATTGCTGGAATTGGCAAGTGCCAGCAGCTTCTTTATCTTTTCGATTATCGGAGAGTTATCTGTTTTAATCGCAATGTCCTTTTGACGAGGGAGATGGTATTCTGTGTAGCATTATTTTCCAGAACAAACAATTCTCGATAATAGCCAGGATTACTGCATGTCACGTATAAGAACAATATCCATTTCGGGAATCATTGCCGCTGTGCTCTTCATCATATCCGCATGTTCACCGGTGGTTAATTACCCTGGCAAGCAGGTGTCGGAGCCGGTCGTTCAAAAAGATAATTTTGTCACCGGAGACGGGGTGCTGCTCCCCGTACGTTCCTGGCTGCCGCAGAATGGAGCGGTGAAGGCGGTCATCGTCGGACTGCATGGTTTCAACGATTACAGCAACTTTTTTGCCTCTCCCGGAAACTACCTGAGCCGCCACGGAATTGCCAGTTATACGTACGACCAGCGCGGTTTCGGAGGTGCGCCGGGGCGTGGCCTCTGGTCGGGAATTGAGGCATATTCGAATGATCTTTCCAGCTTTGTAAAAGAGATCCGCAAACGCCATCCGGGTGTGCCGCTTTATGTTTTGGGAGAGAGTATGGGGGGAGCGGTAACCATTGTCGCCATGACCGGGAGCAATCCGCCGCAGGTCGATGGTGTTATCCTTGTCGCCCCGGCGGTTTGGGGGAGGGTGGCCATGCCCTGGTATCAGAGATGGATGCTTGCGCTTACCTCGCACACAGTCCCCTGGATGGAGCTGACCGGGAAAGGGCTGCATGTCACTCCATCAGACAATATTGAAATGCTGCGGGCTCTCGGACGCGACCCGCTGGTCATCAGGTCCACCCGTGTTGACACCCTGTACGGTCTTACGAATCTTATGGATGAGGCGCTGGCAAGATCAGAGAAAATGCCGCTGCCGACTCTGGTTCAATATGGAGAAAACGACCAGGTAATACCCAAAGAGCCTACGTTTATGATGCTTGAAAAAATACCAAAAGGAACACGGAAGGCTTTCTATAAACAAGGATATCATATGCTGTTGCGGGATCTGCGGGGAGATATGCCTCTGGCCGACATAGCCGCCTGGATAGACAATCACGACAATAGACTGCTGTATGGCACGGATACGTGGGAATGAATCACTCCTCCAGTAAATCCGGAAGTTCGTTGGTATCATTCATGCGATGCGGGAAGTGTTTTTTCAGGATATCACCGACATCGGTAATGGTCGTGACCAGTGTTTCCGCCATGCGCCCCTCACGCATACCCGAGGCCAGATCAGACGCCAGCGAGGTCCAGCGCTCAGGCGGGATGACCGCATTTATGCCCCGGTCGCCCAGTATCCAAACCCTCCGCTCCAGCAGGGAGATGAAAATCAGGATACCGTTTTCCTCGCGGGTGCGGTGCAGCCCCTTTTCGTGAAAGGCGCGAATCGCCCGCTTGTGTACGACTTCGCGTACCCGTGATGTCAGGGTGAAAGCGAGTTTGAGCCTGGGGAGGCGATGCACCAGAGCCGTTGACGGAAAATAGAGGATGAAAGTGAGGGGGATAAAGAGCCAGACCGAGGGGTCGTGGACGGCGAGAGAGATTAGCAGGGCTGCGAGGGCGGCCATGACAACGGCTGCCTGTACGGCTGCTTCCCGATAGTCATCACTCCGGTCCACCAGCATGGGGACGATTTCACCCGATGTGCCGGCCTCGGCGCGGCTGACCGCCTCCAGAATAATGGCCCGTTGTTCTGAGTTCAGATGTTTTGAGAATGATTCAGTCATAGTGTCACCAGCTGTCAGAGGAGCCGCCGCCGTCAAAGCCGCCGCCCCCCCCGGAAAATCCGTCGTCACCACCGGACGAAGAACCCCCGCCGAATCCCCCGCCTCCTCCCCAATAGAAACCGCCTCCGCCGCCTCCTCCGTGTCCGAAGAGAGCCAGATAGCTGATAAGGACGCCGCCGGCAAATCCGACAGCACCCAGTATGAGCAGAATATTCAGAGCAAGGCCGGGGAAGGCCAGGAAGGTGGCCAGAGGAAGGCCTATTGCCCCGGCAAGGCCGCCCATGGGGCGGGAAACGGAACCCAGAGCCGCTGCTGCGATGCCGGTGAAGATGAGGTAGGTGAGAAAGGTGGATGAATTTCTATGCTTCGGTCGCTGCGTCCGCTCTCCCGGCGTTGCCTTGAACTCCCCTTTGGTTGCAGCCATGATGGCATCGATTCCGGCTTCGACACCCCGGTCGAAGTCGCTGTTACGAAGGTGGGGACGCATGACGTTGCGAATGATTTGTCCGGCTGTAATATCCGGCAGCACCCCCTGAAGCCCCATGCCTACTTCAATACGAACCTTGCGCTCGGCCTGGGCCAGAATGAGAATTGCACCGTTATCTTTACCTTTTTGACCGATTTTCCACTGGTCCGCCACGCGGATGGAAAACGAGTCGATCTCATCACCCTGGAGCGACGGGACCGTCAGCACGACCACCTGCGTTGACTGATCCTTCTCGAAGGCGGCCAGCTTCTGCTCCAGCAGGGATTTTGCTGCGGGGGAGAGAATTCCGGCATAGTCGTTGATCCGCCCGGTAAGCTGCGGAACATCCAGCGCCGCAGCCGTAATCGGCGCGAGAAGCAGAATGGCCAGGATGAGGAAACGTATTATGCGCATAAACAAAATCCCAAAATATTTTACCGCAGAGTACGCAGAGGAACGCAGAGAAAACATGAAAATTCAGAACATGCAGTCACACAGGGGTTACCGTGTCGGAAACTAACCGGTTTCCTCCGTGTCCTCTGCGCTCTCTGCGGTGAGCCGTCTTGCTGCTTTTAAAACTTTACCTTGGGTGCCGTCTTTGCCCCTTCTTCCGCCTTGAACGCTTCCTTGCGCTGCAGGTGCAGGAGCATTGAGTTGGTCAGGGAATTGGGGAAGGTGCGGATGCTGGTGTTGAAAACCTGCACCGACTGGTTATACCGTTCGCGCGCCACGTTGATGCGGTTTTCGGTACCTTCCAGCTGTTTCTGTAAATCCATGAAGTTCTGGTTGGCCTTCAGGTCGGGATATTTTTCAACCACAACCATCAACCGGGAGAGAGCGCCGGACAGTTCTCCCTGAGCCTGCTGGAACTTCTGCAGAGTAGCAGGGTTGTTGAGAACATCTTTGCTGACCTGCATGGAGCCGACTTTGGCGCGTGCCTCGGTGACCGCCTTGAGGGTGTCGGCCTCATGTTTTGCGTACCCTTTAACCACCTCAACCAGGTTGGGGATGAGATCGGCCCGTCTCTGGTAGCTCGATTCCACGTTGCCCCAGGCGGCAATCACGGCCTCTTCGTTGGCCTGCATGGTGTTGTAGCCACAGCCGGACAGAAGCGCCAGCAGCAGGATGAAAGGGAACTTTGCAATAAATCGTTTCATGGTGATTCCTCCGTAATGTTCAATGTTGATGTCAATTCTACCCGATTTTGGGTTCTTTTCAAGTCATGTGAACCGGGAACTGAGATTTCGTACTGATATTCATTCGATACTGCCGGAGGCGACTGACTCCAGCATCGTCACCATTTCACCATGAATCAGGCCGTTGCTGGCGACAATCCGGTCAGTGAAGATGCTGTACGGTGAGCCGTCAAAGGTTGTCACTACACCGCCAGCTTCACGGATCATCAATACCCCCGCAGCTACATCCCACGGTTTCAGCTTCAGTTCCCAAAATCCGTCCAGCCTGCCTGCGGCCACGTAGGCCAGATCAAGCGCTGCCGCACCGGCCCGGCGGATACCCCGCGCGCTCTTCTGGAAGGCGATAAAGTTGGTAAAATTATTGGCCGGATCGGTGGCGCAGTCATAAGGAAAACCGGTGCCGAGCAGCGTATTTTTCAGGGGAGTGCGGGCTGATACTGATAATCTGACGCCGTTCAGGAATGCGCCTCCCCCTTTGGTTGCGGTGAAAAGTTCATCATAGACCGGATTATATATTACCCCGGCAACCAGTTCGCCATTCTGTTCCAGGCCGATAGAAGCGCAGAACCATGGAAAACCGTGGGCATAGTTGGTCGTGCCGTCAACCGGATCGATGATCCAGCGGAACGGTGAGTTTTTCTGAGGGTAAACACACTCTTCGGCGACAATGTCGTGGTCGGGAAAACATGTGAGCAGATGCTCCACAATCAATCGTTCCGATTCCTTGTCAACTTCGGTTACCAGATCCTTGTCTCCCTTCATTTCCACATTCAGAACTGAAGCAGAGCGGTACTTCTGGTAGTGACCGGCGATTCGGGCGGCGGTGATGGCTTCCTGTAGGTAACTGGTATAATTATTCATGTTATTCTCCAGGTTAAAGTCATAAATCAAGCGGAAACGGCTTTTAATGGTTCAAACCTTTCTATCAATATACATACGGATCAACCGGCTCTCCGCACTCAAGCGATACAGCAGCGGCAAAAGGGCCGCCATGAAGATAATGCCGCAGCCGAGCCATTCCCGGCCGTTCAGTCGCTCACCCAGAACGAAAAAACCGGCGATCAGACTCCAGACCGGGTCTAGGGTGTAGACGAGTCCGGCGCGGGTAGGGGTGACATACCGTTGATACATGTTCTGGAGTGTGAAACAGAAAACAGTAGGAAAAACGGCGCAATAAACTATCGACATGATTGCCGTTGAAGTGAGCTTAAATTCGGGGAGCGGCAACAGCAGCGTTGCGATGCCCGCAATCAGCGAGACAGTGGCAAACTGGACAAGCGAGATAAGAAACACGTCGTCGTTCTTCAAAACCTTGGAAACAGAGATGATGTGACAGGCGATCATAAATGCGCAGAAAGTAGAAACGATGTCGCCACGGTTGAAGCCGTTTCCACCGCTGGTGGCCAACAGCCCGATTCCGGCCACTGCCAGTGCGATGCCGACCATGTTAACCCGCCCGATCCGGTCGCGCCAGATCAGTTTGGTGATCACCGGGATGAACAGGACGAAGAGGTTATTGAGGATGCCGGCCCGCGAGATGCTGGTACCCTGAATGCCGAATACAAAACTCATGTTAGTAAGGCCAAGGGCGGTGCCGACTTTCATGCCGCGAACGATGGTGCCGGAATCAAGCTTTCGCAGGCGACCGGAACAGACCGCCAGCATGATCAGCGTGGCCAGAATGAAGCGGGTCAGGACAAATAGTTGCGGCGGAATTGTGGCGACACCGATTTTGGTAAACAGAAAGCTGCCACCCCAGAAAAATGTGGTCAGCACCAGCATGAAGTATACCCGATTCATCGCCGGTGGTGTCGGGGCTGTCATAGAGGAGTGTTCTCTACTATCGTCATCATATATTCGCCAACAACCGGAATGTCCGCTGCGGCCCAGTCAAGCTCCGGCATCCGCTGCGGTTCGATCCAGGTCAGGTCGTGGTGCTCATACATGGTGATGGTGCCGCCGGTCAGACGGCAGGTAAAAGGGTAGAGGGTAACGGTGAAATCCGGGTAGCCATGAATTGTCTGGGAGAGTGCCGCGCCGATATGGACGCTGACGCCAAGTTCCTCCTGAAGCTCACGAATCAGGCACTCTTCCGGCGATTCGCCCGCCTCGATCTTGCCTCCGGGAAATTCCCATTTGAGCGGCAAAGTCATAGCAGCGCTGCGCTGGGCTGCAAGGATTTTTCCATCCTGCTCGATGATGGCGCAGGCCACGTGGTGATGGGGCTTCACTGATTCGCCTCCTGCTGCTGTTTCAGCATCTGCATGCCAACCCAGCGGCAGGCGAACTGGTAAGCGATCCGACCGCTGTTGTCCCCTTTGTCGTATCCCCACTGAATCGCAGCCTCTCGTGCTTCATCGTTCCAGTGGAGAGGAGAGCCCTGTCTGGCGAAGAGTTTTTCGACCCATCGACGGGTAACGCTGACGTATTGATCCTGACTGAAGGGGTGGAATCCGACCCAAAGCCCGAAGCGACCGGAGAGGGAAATCTTTTCCTCAATCGCCTCGCCGTGGTGCATCTCGTTGTTGATCAGCATGGCGCCGCGGTTGTCGGTTTCGAATTCGGGGAGCAGATGGCGACGGTTTGAAGTGACATAGATCAGCACATTGTCGGGGGGGGCATAGACAGCGCCGTCGAGGGCGCTTTTGAGCATTTTGTAGCTTGATTCCCCCACTTCGAAAGAAACGTCGTCGGAGAAGATGATGAAGCGGTACGGCAGACGTTTGATGCTGTCCACGATGTCCGGCAGATGGATCAGGTCGTTTTTGTCAACCTGTACGATACGTAAGCCCTGTCCGGCATAGTTGTTGAGCACCGCCCTGATCAGCGATGACTTGCCGGTGCCGCGTGTGCCCCAGAGCAGGGTATTGTTGGCGGGAAAGCCGGCCAGAAACTGCCGGGTGTTTTCTACAACGATCCGTTTCTGCTCTTCGATGCCGAGCAGATCATCAAGCGTAATCTGTTCGATGCTTTCCACTGGTTCCAGGTATCCGGCGAAGGAGTGTCTCCGCCAGTTGGCGGCGTGACAGACCGTCCAGTCGATTCCGTTTACCGGTTTCGGAAGCAAAAGCTGTAGCGATGTAAGTACTTCTTTCAGTTGTGATGCCAGTTCGTTGTCCATAGTGCCACCTTGGGGGGCCATATTTCCGTCGGTTTTTTGCAAGAAATGCAATTGACGTTTAAATGGTAATAACATATTGTTTTATTCGCGTCAGCCAGTAAAACCGCTTGCGCACGTGAAATTGATGAAGACCCCGGAGAGTCCCGCGATGTTTTTAAAGGTTACCGATCTTGCCGCTGCTGCCGGCGTTGATGAAAAAACGGTGTTGAATTGGATTAAAAATGATGGTCTCCCCGCACACAAGCAGGATGATCGCTATCGTGTCAACCGGGTCGATTTACTGGAATGGGCGACCAATCGGGGCATCTCGATTCCGTCGGAGCTGTTTGCCGTCGGAACAGAAGCAAGCCGATTGTCATCTGTTTCGGAGGCCCTGGAACTGGGGGGGATCTTTTACGATCTGCCGGGGGACACTCCGGAATCGGCACTGCGTGAGGTCGTGTCACGTTTGGAGCTCCCGCCCGGACTCGATCCGGAATTTTTGCTACAGACCCTTCTCGCCCGTGAAGCACTCGGTTCAACCGCCCTTGGCAACGGCATTGCCATTCCGCATGTGCGCAATCCGATTGTCGGAGCGGCCGGTGGGGCGGCCATCAGCCTCTGTTTTCTCAGGAATCCGATTGACTTTGACGCCGTTGACGGCAAGCCGGTGACAATTTTATTTACCCTGGTGACCCCCAATGTCAAAGCTCACCTGCATCTGCTGGCAAAGCTCGCCTTTTTGCTGCACGATCAACAATTTCAAGAACTGCTCCATCGCCCTGGCAGCGAAGCCGAGATCATGTCCGCGATTCGTGCGCTGGAGGAAACAATAATTCGGAGGTAGCCGCATCATGGCGCAGGAGCTGTTCGCCCCAAGTACCCTGATTTTCAGTGCCACGCTGCTGGCGGCCCTTTCCGGTGTCCCGCTGCTGTTCTCCCGTTTGCTCTATGCCTCACGGGCTCAGCTGCTGTCAGTCATAGCCATGCTTGCCGCCTCGTGCATCGGATTGACCGGCTCGATTATGATACTCCTTTCCGGGCAATCCACTCTTTTTGAACTGGCCTGGGCGCTTCCCTTCGGTCCGGCCGAATGTGGCGTTGATCCTCTGTCGGCCTGGTTTTTGCTCCCCATCTTTCTTGTCCCTGGTTGTGCCGCGTTGTATGCCCGATCCTACTGGCATGCCGATCATCATCCCGCAAATGTTCGCAAGATGACCCTCTTTTTCGGCATCATGACCGCCTGCATGAGCGGCGTTGTGCTTGCCCGTGACGGAGTCAGCTTCCTGTTCGTCTGGGAGATCATGGCGCTGGCAGCCTGGCTTCTGGTGTCAACTGAAGACGAAATACCGGAGGTCAACGAGGCCGGAATTTTGTATATGATAACCTCCCATACCGGAACGCTCGGTCTGTTTGCACTCTTTCCCCTGCTGAATCTGCTGACCGGTTCCTGGCTGTTTCCTGCTCCGGCATCCATAAACGCTTCTTCCGGATTATCCACGGTGATCTTTCTGTGTGCACTGTTTGCCTTTGGCCTGAAGGCCGGCATCATGCCTCTGCATGTCTGGCTTCCATCAGCCCATGCCAACGCTCCCAGTCATGTTTCAGCGGTCATGTCGGGCGTGATCCTCAAGGTAGGCGTGTACGGCCTGATCCGTACACTTTCGTTCTTTCATGGCGTGCCGCTCTGGTGGGGCTGTTGTGTGCTGATGCTCGGGGTTGTTTCCGGTGTGGTCGGCGTTGCCTTTGCAATCGGACAGCATGATCTGAAGCGGCTGCTGGCGTATCACAGTATTGAAAATATCGGCATTATCTTCATGGGTCTGGGGGTGGCGCTGATCGGGCAGCAGGTCGGCTCCCCGGCAATGATGCTGCTTGGAATGAGCGGGGCATTGCTGCATGTTCTTAATCATGCCGTGTTCAAGGCGCTGCTCTTTTTGGGAGCCGGCTCGGTCATTCATGCCACCGGCACCCGCGAAATAGATCTGATGGGAGGGGCTGCCCGGCGGCTTCCCTATACGGCCCTGCTGTTCGGCATCGGTTCCGTGGCAATCTGCGGCCTGCCGCCGCTCAACGGTTTTGTCAGCGAGCTGCTGATCTACCTCGGTTTATTCCGTGGGATTCAGGGTGAGGGTGCTTCAGTCGGAGCAGCAGCTCTGGCCGTCCCCGCGCTGGCACTGGTCGGCGCACTGGCGGTGGCCTGCTTTGTCAAGGTGTACGGCATCGTCTTTCTGGGGGCTCCCCGCACGGAAACGCACAGGGCGAAGCATGAAGCCGGGTGGCAGATGGTGGCGCCGATGCTGGTGCTGGGAGGACTTTGTATTATTATCGGTCTTGCTCCCGGTCTGGTGACCGGTTTGCTGCAGCGGGTCAGTCAGGCAGCGTTTCCGGCGCAGGTCGAGACGGCAAATCTTCCGTTGCAGGAACTCGTGCCTACGGCAATGATTTCCGCTGCGGGAGTGACGCTCCTCGTAATTATTGCTCTCTTTGCCCTCTGGTATCGGCGTCGTTTAGCGGCGGCTACCTGCAGCGAAACGGTCACCTGGGGGTGTGGATATCAGCGACCTGCTCCCAGGATGCAGTATAGTGCCTCGTCATTCGCTGAAATGCTGACATCCCTGTTTGCGTTTGTTCTTAAGCCGCAGATTCACCGTTCCGGCAAAATCGCAGGGCTTTTCCCCGGTTCCTCCCGATTTTCAAGCCATGTTCCGGAAGCGGTTCTGGAACTGCTGTACATTCCGGCACTTATACGGCTGAATCAGCGTTTTTCCGGGGTGCGCAGGCTACAGAGCGGCATTCTCCAACAGTATGTACTTTATTCGCTCCTTACTTTGATTGCATTGCTGGCCGCCAGCTACTTGTAACTGCCGGCTTATTCGGCTTTTCGCAGACTTACTATCGTCAGAATATTGTTCAGGAGGCAGCGATATGAGCCCGACCGGCGCTATCAACGAACAGCCAATAGCAAACCGCATCAACTGGGTTTTCGATCTTGCTCAGCGATACTCGGCTGACTTCTGCTCCCCCGAAGCCTTTCTTGCAAGAGAGCGGTATCTTGCGCTGCATCCGACCGCTATTGCCGTCTTGAAGTGCATGGACGGTCGAATCAACATCCCGGTTGCCACCAAAACACCTCCCGGCATCATTCAACCGTTCCGGAATCTGGGGGGGATGTTCGATATGGGGTGGCCCCATCTGGGTGAGGTGCTGGCTCAGTACGTCCAACGCATGGTGAGAAATGGACGGCGGGTTCTGATCCTGATCACCTATCACTTCTCACGCGGTGATGTCCAGCGGGGCTGTTCCGGTTTCGGTTGCGACACCGATGCGGCGATTGCTCACACGCGCCAGATACGGCGTCAACTGGAGTCGATTTTCGGCGCTGCCCATGATAGCGTCTACCCGCTGATATGCGGCTTCGAAACCGATGAAGATGCCCTGCTGCTGCACAGTCCCGACGGTAGGATTCTCGATTTGTCCGGTGAAATTCCCCTTGAAGGGCTTGCTGCGGAACTGGCGCTCCATTTTAACGACATGCCGCTCGAAATGAGGGGCGATCTTCTGCCGCTGCTGGCCGGCAACCTTTCCCACATCAGCGGATTGCGTCAGGAAAAGCGCGCGCTTACCGTTGAGCACCGTGAATGGATGATCTGTCTCGGTCGGGGTTTCGATTTTCTTCATACCCCCAATCTGGCCCTGATTATCGGGCCGTACAGTCCCGACCTGGCTGATCCGATCCGCAAGGCGGCGGCCATCATTGAAAGCAATATGGCGGCCGGTCGAATTCCGAACGACGGGTTTCTGCTGCTCGCTTCGGTGCCGTATGATGAAATCGGGGTTGACCGCGCCCGTGCCGTGATGAAGTCGCATTTCCTCTCCATGTTTGCCGCAGACGTGATTGAACGCGAATTCCCCGACCTGGCCGGAAAAATGATCCGTCGTACTGCGGTGCTGGACTGGAATTCTCGCAGGATAGAGGCGCTGTTAGAGCAGGCAGATTGAGAAGCAGGGCTTGACACCATAAAATGTATGGCAAAATTACATTCCTGAACTGCTCAGTGTAGTCTTTTCCAAAAAAATGTGTAGCCATGTTTGTCTTTTATTCCGGCAGATTGCAAGGTATGATCACAAACGGAGGTAAGCGATTATGCAACCCATACGTCAGGTAATTGAAGATGCACCCGATATGATAGCCATACCATTGGAGCTTCGTCACAAACGCCTTGAATTGATATTGTGGCCACTGGAAGATGTCGGAACGCCTCAAAGGGCTGATCGGGTTTCGTCCCCCCATTTGGAGTTCAAAACCATGCGTGTTGATCAGGTTATTATGCCATCACGGGAAGAACGCTATGAGCGGTAAGATCCTTGTAGATACTAATATCTGGGTCTATGCCCATCTTGAAAATCCGGTACTGAATACCTTCAGTACCGGGCAGGTTATAGAGAACGTTAAAATTATTATCCCATTCCTGTAACAAATCATGTCATATCAGAATACCAATGGATCAAAAGAAACAGCCGTTTATCAGCCTGAGCAGTCTTGCGATGGGCAGCACCGCCTTTTTCTTCAAGTAATGGGAAGATGGAGAGTGGACGGCAAGAAGAGGGTGAGGAAGGAAAATGGGAAGCTGTTGCAGGGGAGTACGTGGGATGCGGTGCCGGTAGAACCAGCATCCTTAAAATCCATTGGATATGACTGTGGCAGTAATAAATTGAGGGAACTATATGTCCAACTACATCTTTACCTATTCAAAAATTAAATTTAATCCATTGAAACCAATAACTGACGACATCCGCATTAATGACATTGCTCATTCGCTTTCGTTGCTTGCTCGCGCCAACGGCCATTTCAAACATTTTTACTCAGTAGCCCAGCATTCTGTAAATTGCGGTGTGGAAGCTAAAAAACAAGGTTATTCAACAAGAGTGCAGCTTGGCTGTCTTTTGCATGACGCAAGTGAAAGCTATATTGCTGATTTGACAAGGCCAGTAAAGTTACACCTGCCGGGATATTCTGAGATTGAGGAAACACTGCAAAACGCAATATATGAAAAATTCGGACTTGGTGACTTATCTGATGCGGAAAAGCAACAGATAAGGCTGGTGGATGACGCACTGCTATACCACGAGTTTATTGCGTTAATGGGTATTCCTGTGTTCGATACAGCTCCTGATATAAGCATGGTGCACGAATTTTCTCAAAAAGATTTTATCGCTGTGGAACGTGAATTTATCCATTTGTTCAGCAGGTTAACTACAAACAGAAACAACTTCAGCAGTATTGGTATCGACGGCTGTAAGAATGGGTGGTTGGCTGTGAATATTACCCTTGATGGTTTTGAAGTGGATACCTTTAACAATATTGAAGAAATTTGTGCAAAATACCAGGAGTTCGATTGCATGATAATTGATATGCCTATAGGACTTCCGGAAAGTGTCGAGGATATAAGACCTGATGCCGATGCACGAAAGCACCTGTCGCACAGGTCGCCCTGCATATTCAACACGCCGTGCAGGCAATCTTTATTTGCCGAGAACTATCCTGAAGCCAACAAGATAAACAGAGAACACCTAGGCAAAGGGTTAAGCAAACAATCGTTCGCAATATTTAACAAACTTCTGGAAATTGATGATTTTCTTAAACAAGCGCCGGATTACGTGAACAACATCATGGAAAGTCATCCCGAAATATGTTTTGCCATGCTTAGTCCCATCAAGAAGCCGATAAACGCAGCAAAGAATACTTCTGAGGGGAAAGATATTCGTATAAGCATTCTGCAGCAACATTATGATCAAACCACTGACTTTATAGAGTTTGTCAGAAACCATCCTGAACTTCGTAAAATAGAAGTGGATTGTATTGATGCTCTATGTTTGGCGGTAACGGGTATGTTGGGTATGGAACGTGGCTTTAAATACATACCTGAAAAACCCGGTAATGATCGGAGAGGCCTCCGAATGCAAATGGTTTATGCTAATAAACCAGTTGTCAGCTAAAGTCCGAATTAATCCAATAAAATAGCAATCAGCCTTATGCCAGTTGAAGATGGGGTACATACACATGACGCAAGCACTAAATAAATTAACGATAAAAGGCTTCAAATCAATTCGAACACTGGAGAACTTCGAGCTTGCAAACTTGAACGTCCTCATTGGCGGAAACGGAGCGGGGAAAAGTAACTTTATTGATTTCTTCCGTATGCTGCGAGCCATGATGGAATTGCCCTTGCCGGGACTCGCCAGCGCAAATTTGCAGGCCTATATTGCTGATGGCGGCGGAAGTGATGACTTTCTTTTTAACGGCCCAAAGGTAACAGAACAGATCGAGGTAGAAACAGGATTCGGTCCGAACGGCTACCGCTTCAAGCTTGCGCCAACTACAGATGAAACTTTTATTATCAATGATGAAGCGAGGTACTATGAAGGCGGTTATAGCCGCTGGTGGGAATTGGGAAGTGGACAGACAACACCTGAATTGTTGAGAGATAAAAACAGTAAAGGCGCTGTTGGAGGACGAAGTGTTGCATCTTATGTTTATAACGCTATCTCCTCGTGGAAGATCTACCATTTTCACGACACCGGCAAAAATGCTCCGATGCGACGTTATGAAACGATTGACGATAATGAGTACTTGCGATTTGACGCGGCAAATATCGCCCCGTTCCTGCTTGATTTGAAGAATAGTAAAAGAAGCGCCAAAACAATTGCCTATAACCAGATCGTGGATACTATCCGATTGGTGACACCGTTCTTCGACGATTTTATCCTGAAGCCAAACGATAATGAAAAGGTCCGTCTCAACTGGCGTCAGAAGGGGTCCGACTACCCCCTTAAACCACAGCACCTTTCCGACGGTACACTTCGCTTCATCTGCTTATCGACTGCTTTGCTGCAACCTAATCCACCATCTACCATCATTATCGATGAACCGGAACTGGGGCTGCATCCGTATGCCATCGAGATTTTGGCTGAACTGATTTCGGCAACAGCAAAGAAAACACAGCTTATCATATCAACACAGTCTCCCTCGCTCGTCGATTATTTTGAACCGGAAAATATTATTGTCGTGAACCGGAAGGAAGGGGCATCGGTCTTTAACCGGCTGAATAAAGAGGAGCTTTCTTCCTGGCTTGAAGATTATTCGCTGGGCGAACTCTGGCGGAAAAACATCGTTACCGGCGGGCCTGCTCATGAATAGTGTTCATATCTATGTCGTCGTGGAAGGGCAAACGGAACAGACCTTCGTGCGCGATGTGCTGGCGCCTCAGATGGCACATAGTAAGATTTATCTGCATCCGGCATTAATAGGGAAGCCTGGTCATAAAGGGGGCGACATTCGTTTCGGCAAGGTTACGAATGACATTGGCAATTTTCTCCGCCAACGAAACGATACGTACATAACCACGATGTTTGATTATTTCAGGATCGATTCCGAGTGGCCGGGAAAAGTGGATGTTCTGCGGCAATTAAAAACTGGCACGACTCTTACTGCAAGCCAAAAAGCCGAGATACTTGAAGCCGCAACCCGTAAGGCGGTCGTGGGGACCTTTCCCGGCTGCGATTCAGAAAACCGCTTTATCCCATATATTGAAATGCATGAATTCGAGGCGTTACTTTTCAGCGATGCGGATATTTTGGCAGAGAAGACCGAGATAGATGTAGCGCTGATCCGGAAACTACTTGAAAAGTATGATAACCCGGAAGAAATAAACGATGATCCTGCAAATGCGCCTGGCAAACGGCTTGAATCGTTAAAAGATGGATACCGAAAGGTTGTCATGGGCAAAACAGTTTCTGAGGCTATAGGAATCGCAGGGATCAGGAGACAATGCCCGCACTTTAACGACTGGCTGACAAAACTTGAAGATCTTAAAGCCTATATAACGAAGTAAATAGGAACACCCCCGGAAGAGGAAAAACCATGAACCATGCAGCCTGCCGGGTATGATGTCTGCACACTGGACGGAAAGAAAGTCTCTGAGGCAATACACTAAATCTGTTACCCCTTTTTTTGCATTTTCCCTCAGAAAGAAGGCGCAAACATGTCAAAGAAACCAAAACAAGAGGAGAACAATCCGCACCTCCAGGCGGCGATTCTGGAAGTAGTCGATAATCAACTGAATGCAAACGATCCTCCGGAAACCAGACAAACACTTGATCGTCTTATTGCTCAAGGAATTTCGCGAGAAGACGCAAAGATCTATATTGCCCAGGCTGTATGCCTTGAGATTTATCACGTTCTAAAGCACAAGACGCTTTTTGATCAGGTGAGATATTTAAAAAACCTCCATAACCTCCCCGAAGAACCCAAAGAATAGGCCGCAGAACGAAAAAAAGCCTGATATTGGAAACAGTTTTTTATTGACAGCGTATGTCTCGGGGTTCACTATCTATCCCTGTTGGAGCTGTAATTGCCCGTCTCTTTTTGACCTGCTCAGAACTATTTCACAAGGAGCTCATGGTATGTATTCCACTTTGCAGGGTGCCTGTGTTGACCCTGCGCTCGTGGCGATTTCCGCTGCGCTTGTTATCGGCTGTGCCGGCATTCCCGGCCTGTTCCTGCGAAAACCGGGCCTCGGCCAGATCTTTTCCACGGTTGCCACTATTCTTGCCGCTCTTGCCGGCCTGCCTTCCTCCCTGCTGCTGCTCTTCAGTCATACAACTACAACCTACAGTCTTGACTGGGGCCTGCCGTTCGGCCCTTGCGAACTGGTTATTGATCCGCTTTCTGCATTCTTTCTCCTGCCGGTTTTCCTGGTGTCTGCTGCCGGTTCGCTCTTTGCCGTCGGCTACTGGCCGTCTGCCGAGCATCGCACCACCGAGCGCGGGCTGACGTTTTTCTACGGTCTGCTCTCTTCGTCGATGGCGATATTATTGATGGCCCGCAATGGGGTCTTCTTTCTCATGGTGTGGGAAATTATGGCGCTTTCCGCGTATTTCCTGCTGGTAACGGAACATGAACGGGAGGATGTCCGGCGTGCCGGAACCGTCTACCTGATTGCAACGCATACCGGTACCGCAGCCCTGTTTGTCTACTTTTCGTTTTTGGCGGCCCAAACCGGCTCATTTATGCTGCCGACCGCCGGATCGCTTTCGGCACTGTCCCCTGTTGCAGCGATAATTGCGTTGGCCGCTTTTGTCGGCTTCGGTGCGAAGGCCGGCATCATGCCTCTGCACATCTGGCTCCCCTCGGCTCATGCCAACGCTCCCAGCCATGTATCGGCGGTGATGTCGGGTGTCATGCTGAAGATGGGTCTGTACGGTATCTTCCGTACTCTGACCTTTTTTCACGATCCTCCGCTGTTGTGGGGAGCCGTTCTGACCGTGGCCGGAATAGTTACCGCGCTGTTCGGAATCGCCTTTGCGGTTGCCCAGCGTGACCTGAAACGTCTCCTGGCCTGCAGCAGCATCGAAAATATCGGCATAATAACCACCGGCCTCGGCGTGGCGCTGCTTGGCGTGTCAAGCCATACACTGCCGCTGGTTTATCTCGGCTTGGCAGGCGCTCTGCTCCACATTCTTAATCACAGCCTTTTTAAACCGCTGCTGTTCTTCGGCTCCGGGGCCATTATCCATGCCTCCGGGACGCGTGAGATGAACCTGATGGGGGGGCTTGCCAAAGGTATGCCGCGTGTGGCTCTGTTTGTCCTGGTCGGATCGGTGGCTATCTGCGGAATTCCGCCACTGAACGGGTTTGCCAGTGAATTTCTCCTGTATCTCGGTTTTTTCAGACAGCTCACCGAGAATAGCCTGAGCTATCTGGTGCTGCTGGCGCCGCTGCTGGCACTAGTCGGCGGATTGGCGGTGGTTGCTTTCAGTAAGTTGTACAGCTCGGTTTTCCTCGGCACTCCCCGCAGTCCCGGCGCGGCTCACCCGCACGAGGCCGGTTTGACGATGCAGTTGCCCCTTGCCGTACTTGCTCTGTTGTGCCTGCTGATCGGGGTGGTGCCGCAGGTGGCGTTGCGCCTCGTTTACCCTGCCATCGCTTCATTTTATCCGGGCCTTGCGTCAACAGAGTACCCGGCGGAATACGGGTCAATTCTGGACAAGTTGTCACTGGTCGGAGTTTTGCTGCTGACGATGGCGGTTGTCATCACGCTGCTGTGGTACTGGCGGTTGAAAAAGGGGAGGGTGACGTCTGCTCCAACGTGGGGATGCGGCTATCAGCGCGGCACGGCGCGCATTCAGTACGGTGCCACAGCATTCTCCGAGATTGCCGTTTCGGTTTTCAGCGGTATCATCCGTCAGAAAATCCGGCGCCCGGCGATGGCCGGACTATTCCCCGGCGGGTCACGCTGCGTTGATCATCCGACTGAAACGCTTCTGGAGCGGATTATTGCGCCGCTGTTTACTCTGGCGGGGATTTCTTTCGCTTTTCTGAGGCGTCTTCAGCACGGCCTGATGCATGTGTACATGATGTATATTTTTGCCACCCTGTTTATTTTGATGCTGTGGGCGCACTGATGCCGACGCGGGAGCTATCATGACGAACAGTACCCTGATAAACTGTTGTATCCATATTCTTTTGGCGCTCTTCATGCCGCCGTTGCTGCTTGGCGTGATCGGCAAAACGAAAGCGGCGTTTGCCGGAAGGGTCGGCGCACCGTTTTTGCAGCCGTATTTCGATATTATCCGTCTGTTGCAGAAAGGGACGGTTTTCAGCACGACGACCAGCTGGGTGTTTCGTGCCGGTCCGATTGTCGCGCTGGCAACGGCTGCGGTTGCCGCGCTTCTGATACCATTCGGAGCGCACCCCTCGCCGATCTCTTTTGAAGGCGATATGATCCTGTACGCCTATCTGTTTGCCCTCGGCCGGTTTTTTACCATGGCAGCCGCTCTGGATACCGGCTCATCTTTTGAAGGAATGGGGTCGGCCCGCGAGGCGACCTATTCCTGCCTGGCCGAGCCAACCCTCTTTTTTGCCCTGATTACCCTGTCGCGCTTGTCCGGCTCATATTCCCTCAACGGAATGCTCTCCAACGTCAGTTCCGGGGCCTGGCTGTACGCCGGTGCGTCGCTGCTGCTCCTGATCGGCGGAATGTTTATTGTGCTTCTGGCTGAAAACTGCCGCATTCCGTTCGACGACCCCAATACTCATCTGGAGCTGACCATGATTCATGAAGTCATGGTGCTTGATCATAGCGGCCCTGCCTTTGCGATTATCCAGTATGCCGCCAGCCTCAAGCTGTTTGTGCTCGGGGCGTTTTTTGTTCAGCTGGCACTGCCGTTTGCCACCGGACACCCGTATCTGGACTGGGGCGTTTTTATCGCTACCATGCTGCTGCTCGCCATCGTAATCGGAATAGTCGAATCGGTGATGGCCCGCCTCCGCCTGGTCCGTGTCCCGCAGCTTCTGGTTGCTGCCACAATATTGGCAGCGTTCTCGACACTTCTCGTCATCAGGTGAACCCATGATTTCATTAGCCGATCAATTTCTTGTTCTGGTGCTGCTGATAAATTTTATATCGCTCGGCACCAGTCGTCTGATCTTCTCCATTCGTGCGGTGGCGGTTCAAGGCGTAATCCTCGGAATCCTGCCCGGACTGATCCACTCGTTTTCCTGGCATGTCCTGGCGATTACAATCGTCATAATTGCGGTCAAGGGGGTCGTGATCCCTCAATTGCTGGGAAGGGCTGTCCGTACCGCTGAAATCAAGCGCGAAGTGGAACCGTTCCTTGGATATGTGCCGACGCTGCTGCTTGGCGCAGTCTTTACCGCTTTTTCGTTCGGTTTTGCCGGCAGCCTGCCGATGCTGCCGGAACACCAGAACTACATATTTGTCCCGGCATCGATTGCCACACTGATGACCGGTTTTCTGGTACTCACGACCCGCCGCAAGGCGATTTCGCAAGTTATCGGGTATCTCATTCTTGAAAATGGTATTTTTATTTTCGGACTGCTGCTGGCGGAAGCTATGCCGGTCATGGTTGAGGCGGGCGCCCTGCTCGATCTGCTGGTCGGGACCTTCGTGATGGGGATTGTTATCAACCAGATCAGCCGGGAATTTTCATCACTTGATACCTCGCTTCTGACCTCACTGAAAGAGGAGTAGTTCCATGTTTGCTGCCCTGATCATACTCCCGCTCATCGGCGCCGGTGTCACCTGGCTGATCCCGTTCGACCGAATGCGCCCCAAGGCTCTGGCGCTCTTTGCCTGCGGACATATGGGTCTTGTTATCCGGATGTTGATCCATACCCCTCCCGAATCGCCGGGTGGCTGGTTTCACCTCGACGCGCTCGGGAAAGTCGTACTGTTAAGCACCAGTACTATCTTTCTGGCCTGTGCCGTATACTCGATGGGCTACCTGTATTATCGCCGTGAGCGTTCCAATCGATTGCTCTGCATGTGGCTGCTCATCTGTCTGTCTGCCGCTTCGTTGGTAACTATTACGCACCATCTGGGGCTTATGTGGGTGGCGCTTGAAACGACAACCATCTCGATGGCTCCGCTGATTTATTTCAACCGCAATGCCCGCTCGATTGAGGCTACCTGGAAATACCTGCTGATCTGCTCGGTGGGCGTTGCTCTGGCATTGATTGGCCTTTATTTCCTTGCGTATGCCACAGTTGTCGCCAAGGTGGAACCGTCATTGCTGCTTGATGATCTTGTCCGGGCTGCCGGCAAGCTTTCCTCCGGTTGGGTTCACGCGGCATTCGTCTTTCTGCTGGTCGGTTTCGGCACCAAGATGGGGTTGGCTCCGCTCCATACGTGGAAGCCTGATGCTTACGGCGAGGCACCCGGACTGGTTGGCGCTCTGTTGTCCGGCGGGCTGGTTAATCTGGCCTTTCTGGCCCTCGTGCGGGTCTATCAACTCTGTATTGCTACGAAAGAGATCACTTTTTTTCAGAATGCCCTGGTTGTCATGGGACTGTTTTCGATGATACTTGCCGCTATTTTCATGGCGCGTCAGGCTGATTTCAAGCGAATGCTGGCGTACTCCAGCGTTGAACATGTCGGCATCATGGCGGTAGCCCTCGGTCTGGGCGGCACGGCAATCTTCGGCGCATTGTTCCATCTGCTCGCCAACAGCCTGACCAAAGGGGTACTGTTTCTTTCTTCCGGCAACATTCATCGTTCCTACAACAGCAAGAGCACCGATCATGTACGGGGCGCCATGCGTCGCCTTCCCTGGTCGGGAGGGCTCTTTCTGGCCGGTTTCCTTGCTATCACCGGGTCGCCCCCCTTTGCGCCGTTCATCAGTGAATTTACCATCATCAGCAGCTCCTTTATCCAGGGGCGCATGGCGGTGGGGGCTGTTTTCCTGATTTCTCTGTCGATCATTTTTATCGGCATGGCGCTGACGGTGCTGCCGATGGTTATGGGTGAAGCTCCGCCGAACAGCGAGACAACATCGTATCGCGAAACGATCGGGACGGTCGGGCCTCCTCTGGCTTTGATGCTGCTGGTGCTCATGCTGGGTGTGTGGATACCGGCGCCGTTGATGAACCTGCTGCGCGAGGCGGCGGCGCAGTTGGAGGTGCGGTAATGAGCTTGCATATGAAGACCTTCCACAATGGCACCTCGTTTTCCCGTGCTGATATTCCTATGCCGGATAATGATTCCTTTTTTCAGGAAATTCTGGATGCAATCACGGCAGGATGGCGTGTCTGTTCTTACTTTGGCGTTCCAAACGCTGCCGGGGCGACGCTCTACTGTATTCTGTCGGCCCGGGCCGGGGACGGAACCCTTGGCGTTATTGCCACCTCTGTCGGGCGTTCTTTTCCATCACTGGCAGCTCTCTGTCCGCAGCTTCACCTGTTTGAACGGGAAATTGCCGAGCAGTGCCTCGTTCGTCCGGAAGGACATCCGTGGTTCAAGCCGGTCCGGTTCCAAAAACCGCTTTGTGAAGGCAAAGGCTTCTGGAGCGAAAGTGATGGCGGCGGTCTGCTTCCGGCGGTAATGGATTTCTACCGAGTTGAAGGGGATGAAGTCCATGAAGTTGCGGTTGGTCCGGTGCATGCCGGTATTATCGAACCGGGTCATTTCCGTTTTCAATGTCACGGCGAAGAGGTGTTTCATCTGGAAATTGCGCTTGGATTCCAGCATCGCGGTATTGAGCGGGCGTTGATCGGGGCCCCGACGAATCGCACGATGCATATGATGGAAACCATTGCCGGGGATACGACAATCGGCCACGGTCAGGCCTACTGCATGAATATGGAATCGCTGGGGGGGATATTCGCTTCGCCCCGTGCCGAGACAGTGCGGGGAATTGCGCTGGAACTGGAGCGGTTGGCCAATCATACCGGAGATCTGGGTGCGATTGCCGGTGATGTCGGCTATCTGCCGACCGCCTCATTCTGCGGGCGAATTCGGGGCGATTTCCTCAATATGACCGCTCTGTTGTGCGGCAGTCGTTTTGGCCGGGGTCTGCTTAAGCCGGGCGGTATCGGCTTTGACTGCGATGCCGCACTGGTCGATGAATTGCATAAACGGCTGCAATCCGCCCGGGAGGACCTTGCCGGTGCGGTTAAACTGCTTTGGGATACACCCTCTGTCATGGCGCGCCTTGAAGACACCGGAATAGTTTCGGAGATAGACGCCCGCCAAATCGGCCTTGTCGGTCCGGCTGCGCGGGCATGTGGTCTGAACCGCGATGTCCGGCGCGACCACCCGTTCGGCATATTCCGCATGAGCCAGATTCCGGTGGTTACCGCGACAACCTGCGACGTTGCCGCCCGTACGCTGCTCCGTTGGCTGGAGGCAGAGCGTTCACTTGATTTCATCGACGAGCAGGTGCGGCATCTGCCGCGCGGCGGATATTGCAACCAACCGAAGGGGGTTGCTGCTGATCGCTGCTCTGTGTCACTGACCGAGGGGTGGCGCGGCGAGATCTGTCATGTGGCACTGACTGATGACCGGGGGCGTTTCGAACGCTACAAGATTGTTGATCCGTCGTTCCACAACTGGAACGGGCTGGGGCTTGCCCTGCGTAATCAGCAGATTTCCGATTTTCCGCTCTGTAACAAGAGTTTTAACCTGTCGTACTGCGGGTTTGATTTGTAGAAGGGATCGACAACGAGATATCTCAATTTCCGCCTTTACACCTAATGTAAATATAGCTAGAATAAACCATAATATATTTAAAGCAAGGAGGACAGACAAATGCAGACAGTAAGCATGTTTCAAGCCAAAACAACTTTATCAAAGCTCGTTGAAGCGGTTGAATGCGGCAAGGAAAAGGAGATTGTAATTTCCCGTCATGGCTTGTCCGTTGCCAAGATTGTCAGCATTGCTCGTCAGCCGGTACAGAAAAGAATAGGGGTGGCCAGAGGACTATTTACTGTGCCTGATGATATTGATACATCCAATGAGCTGATTGCCAAAATGTTTGCAGGCGAAATGGCATGAGGCTTCTACTGGATACCCATATCGCATTGTGGGCTATAACTGACAGTCCCGCTCTTCCGGTAGAGGCCCGCCGGTACATACTCGCTCCACAAAATGAGATATTCATCAGCGCCGCTTCAATATGGGAAATATCAATCAAGCATGGCTTAGGGCGTGGAAATATGCCGGTTTCCGGAGGAGAAGCTGTAGAATACTTTGCTCAGGCTGGTTATATGACACTCGACATCAGCACGCAGCATGCTGTTTTTGTTGAGAGCTTACCGCCTCATCATGCTGATCCATTTGATCGTATGCTGGTGGCTCAAGCTTTATCTGAACCGATGCGCTTATTAACACATGATAAGGCGCTTTCCGCCTATAGTGACACTGTTATTCTTGTCTGATCGACTCAAAGCCCGCATAAATCAGGAGTCTGTATGATAAAGGCAATCATTACCCGTTTCCGGCAGGGACACCGCACCATGAAGTATCCTGATGCGCCGCAGCCGTTGCCTCCACGTTTTCGAGGCCTGCCGCAGTTGGACACATCCCGCTGTACAGACGGGTGCCGCGATTGCGCCGCCTCATGTCCCTATGGTGCTCTTTCAGTTTCCGGTCCGCTGACGCTTGATATGGGGAAGTGTCTTTTTTGTGGTGATTGCGCCGCCGCATGTCCGAATGAAGCTATTACATTTACGTGCGATGCCCGGCTTGCCGGTCGGAAACGTGAAGATCTGACGGTGACTTCCGGTGAGCCGTATCAACCGGCCCGGTCGCTTGAAGGCGAACTGTTGCGCCTGTTCGGGCGATCACTGAAATTGCGGGAGGTCAGTGCCGGCGGTTGCAATGCCTGCGAGGCCGACACCAACGTTCTCTCCACAATCGGGTGGGATCTGGGGCGCTTCGGTATTCAGTTTGTCGCCAGCCCGCGTCATGCTGACGGGATGTTTGTTACCGGCCCGGTCAGCGAAAATATGCGACTGGCGCTGCTGGATACCTATGCGGCGATTCCGGAGCCGAAACTGGTTATTGTTGCCGGCGCCTGTGCGATAAACGGTGGGCCGTTCAAAGATCACGCCGAAGTACACAACGGTGCTGACGGTTTTGTGCCGGTTGACCTGTATATTCCGGGCTGTCCGCCGAGTCCGCTGACAATACTTGATGGACTGCTGCGATTGGTGGGGCGGGTGCAGTAAGCTAGTTTCCATTCGGAAAGGGTTCTTTTCCGCCCTGGCGGCGTCAATCTTCGTGTTTGCTTGTGCGGCGTACCGATGTACGCCTCCGCGCAACCACTCGATTTCCTTGTCAGGACGAAAAATCCCGCCTTTCCGATACGGAAACCAACAGTTTCTCATCCGGAGTTTCCGGATGGAAACAAACTAATTTTACCAAGGGGGAAGGTGTAATGGATTCAGAAAAACAGGAAGCGTATCTTCAAGACTGGAAAACGCTTGAGGATTGTGCCGAGCGGATGCTTCCGATTATCGGGCGGATGTACCGGGAGAATAATGTGGTGCCGACGGTGTATGGCCGTACGCTGGTGCATTGTTCGGTAATTGATATTCTCAAGGCCCACCGTTTTGCCAGGCTGATTATTGATACCGAACTGTCAGTAATTGATACGTTGCCGTTGCTGGAAGCGATGGCCAGGCTTGATCTTGCGCCAGCCAGAGTTGATCTTGGCAAGCTGGTTGTCAAATATCAGGCGTTGGCCGGTTCAACCACTCTTGACGACTTTGTCAGTCAGGAACTCGTCCGTATCAATACCGGTCGTAGCGCGCTCCTTCCAGAGCCGCAGGATATAGTGCTGTACGGCTTTGGCCGTATCGGCCGGCTGCTTGCACGTATTCTGGTCGAGAAAGCCGGGAGCGGCGAAAAATTACGGATCAGGGCGGCGGTTGTTCGCAAGGGCGGAGCCGACGATCTGCTCAAGCGGGCCAGTCTGCTGCGCCGCGATTCCGTCCATGGTCCGTTTAACGGCATTATTACGGTTGATGAGCAGGAAAACGCCATCATCGCCAACGGCAATATGATCCGGATTATTTATGCCGACGCACCTGAAAGCATTGATTACACCCAGTATGGAATCCGTGATGCCATTCTGATCGACAACACCGGAAAGTGGCGTGACCGCGAAGGATTGGGTAAGCATCTCAAAGCAAAGGGAATTGCCAAGGTTGTTCTGACCGCCCCCGGGAAAGGGGATATCCCCAATGTGGTGGCCGGAATCAACGATGAGCTGATTACCGAGCAGGAACAGCTGCTTTCGGCAGCCAGTTGTACTACCAATGCGATTGTCCCGGTGTTGAAAGCGGTCAACGACCGGTTCGGCATCGTGAGTGGCCACGTGGAAACCTGCCACTCGTATACCAACGATCAGAACCTGATCGACAATTATCACAAAGCTTCCCGGCGTGGCCGCAGTGCCCCGCTAAATATGGTTATTACCGAAACCGGCGCTGCGAAAGCGGTCGCGAAAGTTATTCCGGAGCTGTCCGGCAAGCTGACCGGCAATGCCATTCGTGTTCCAACCCCGAATGTCTCGCTGGCGATTCTGAATCTGGAACTGGCCCATCCGGTCGATGTCGCCGGATTGAACGGGTATCTGCGCAATATGTCGCTTGATTCGCCGCTACAAAATCAAATCGATTACACCAACTCACCGGAAGTTGTTTCGAGCGACTTTGTCGGTTCACGTCACGCTGGTGTGGTTGATTCACTGGCGACAATCACCCAGGGGAACCGATGCGTTCTGTATGTCTGGTACGATAATGAATTCGGTTACAGCTGTCAGGTCGTGCGCATGGTTCAGCAGATGGCCGGGCTGGAGCTGCCAACACTGCCGAGCTGATTTACCGGAACAGTGCTGATGTGAAAGTGCCCACGATTATTTTCCTTTTACGAGGATAATCGTGGGCACTTTTTTGTGCATTTTATCTATTCTTTTTCATCTGGTTTGAAATGAATCGCAAGCCAAATGGTTTTCTGCGCAGTGTCAGTGTGCTCTACACGATGGCGACAGCCTTTGGGAATCGTGACATGATCGCCGGGCTTCAAAACCAGAGGGGCTGTGTCATCGTCAAACTGTAACGTTGCCCCGCCGGAAACCAGTAACACCCACTCATCCCATCCTTGATCATACCATTCACCTGGCGGCGTTGTGTGCCCCCCGGATATGATGCGTTCAATTCTGACACTTCCGGATTCAGCCAGAGTCTTAAATAGTTCTTCCTGAAGTATGCCGGTGGGTATGTTGATGAACAGATTGTCTGATTGAATAGTCATGATTGCTCCGATTTAAAAGTCCTTCAGATTCTACGATGTAATGACATATTCCACTATTTCATCTAAACAACAGGTTTACAATTAAAAAAACCTGTAGTTAGTATTTGAATAAGAATTATATTATATACATAAAATAATCTGTTTTGTTATCTTGCACTTTAGTATAAAGTTGTTTTATAAATTAATTTGAATAACGTTGTCACATCCGGAACATTTGCGAGGCTCTGTTATGCTTCAAAAAACTGAACAACTGAAAAGCGAACGGATACTGGACGAACTCAGAGTGCGGCAGCGTACAAAGGAAGTCGTCGATGTTGAAGAGGAGCGAGTAAAGGTTGTGATCTTCATCTGCGGTGCGAACCGGTATGCGTTTTATGGCGCCGACATCAGGGAGATTCTCCCCACTTGTGAAATATCCTGGGTCCCCTGTCTTCCTGATTATCTACCCGGACTTCTCAATGTTCGTGGAGATATCGAGTCGGTCATCGATATCCGCCACTTTCTGGGAGAAGAAAAATGCGGGCACGGCAAACATCTGGTTGCCATGGCGGTGCGGGGAGAATTTCATTCAGGAATCATGATCGACTCCATTGAGGATGTAGTGGATATTCCGCTGAGTACAATATATCCGCCTCTTGTTACCTTGAATGGTGCCGCCAGGGATCTGGCGATCGGAGAAATCGAGTATGGCGGTGCGATGGTGATGCTGCTGGATATCGAGAAGCTGGCAGCCAAAATTTCTCTATGAACGACCAGGGAGAATCACGTCTTAATCTTTTCTTCTTTACAGTCGGAGGTGTTCATTTCGCCGCTGATGTTGAACAGGCGTCCGTGATGACCCCCTACTCAGGAGAAGATGCCGAAGATCTCTTCTGGTTCCACGAAGAGTTCGGTTTCGGAACATCAATTACGTACCATACACCGATTATTGTCACAATCAGAACCCGGGACGCTCAGTCGTACCGGGTGATTATCGATATGATGGATGAAATCGCCGAATTTAGCTGCAACGATATCAGGCCTTTTCCGGAACTTATTGAGCCGATGGCCTTGAGGAACGGAATGTGGGCGATTCTGCCACGGAACGGATCCCTGATACTGTTGGTGGATTTTCAGTGGTTATTTCAGCTCAAGCACCTCGCTTTATGTTAATTAGTATTCACAATGTCAGAGCCTTTCCATGGGGGGAATTATGAAAATAACGCTGCGAAAAAAAGTCATGGGATTAACGCTGTTAAGCGTAATTATCCTAGCGGCCGTCATTTCGTTCATTTCCATCAATAATATCATTTCTCGGGGGGAGCAGCGGACGGCAGCATACCGTGTGACACTCCTCACTGAAAGGGAACATCAGATCAAAGGGTATGTGGAAATGGCGGTAAGGATTATGGAAAATCTACCGCAGGAAGAGGCCAAGAAAGTTATCAGAAGTATGCGCTATGGTCAGAGCGGGTATCTTTGGATCAATGATTTTAATAATTTGATGCTTGTGCATCCTGACCCCACCCTGGAGGGTAAAAATTTAAATGATATTCAAGACCCCAACGGGGTCTTCATCCTGCGAGAACTCACCAAGTCCAGTCGGGAAAAGGGTGAAGGATATCTGAGATATATGTGGAAGACGCCGGGGCAGGAGGAGTTAAAGCCGAAACTATCTTTTGCCAAGTCCATTCCTGCGAAAAACTGGATTGTTGGCACCGGCATCTACGTGGACGATGTTGATGCAGCGGTTGTCAAGGAACGGTCCAATATCAGACGGGAGGTTTCGAACAGTATTGTGCAGTACGTTATAATTTCGCTGGCAGTTCTGGTAGCCATGCAGTTTATAACAATATTCCTGGTCGGCAGATTTATTGCCGGACCGATTGAAGTTGTCAGTGGTGCTCTGAAACACTTCAATAACGACCTGACCATAACAGTCCCGGTGACCACTGACGATGAAGTAGGCGATCTTGCCCGCTGGTTCAATGAGCACATCGGAAGTCTCAATCAGATCATCAGTACAGTCTCCGGGATAACCCAAAAAATTCACTTCCATGCCGTTGAGATTGCATCAACCATGGATCGGCAATCCGGTTTTTCCACACAGCTATCAAGTTCCGTGGTGGAAATATCGTCCACCATGGAAGAGTTCTCTTCAATGGCAAGCCAGATAGCCCAGCACAGCCAGAGCGTTGTCGAGAGAGCTGACAAGACGCTGGAAGATACTAAAATCGGTGCCGCAGAGGTTGAAAATCTCTGCTTCAAGGTTAATGACATAAGCCAGAATATTCAGGAAAACCTAAGTGAAATCGTGGAGCTGGGGAGAAAATCAAAAGAAATCAACAAAGTTATGGAGATTATCAACAATATTGCCAACCAGACCAAGCTGATAGCCTTCAATGCGGCGCTTGAGGCAGCCAGCGCAGGGGAGTCAGGAAAGCGGTTTGGCGTTGTGGCGGTTGAGATCCGGCGCCTGGCCGACAGCGTTGTAGAGTCCACCTCTGCGATAGAGGGGAAAATAACGGAAATTCTTGACTCTGTTAACCGTCTCGTCATGTCTTCAGAAAAAAGTTTCCAGCTGATTCAGGAAGGGCAGGAATATGCTTCTCATACGGTATCGATGCTGATTGAAAGCGTTGATGGCGTTGAGGAGACAACCGATGCCGCTCGCCAGATATCACTTTCCACGCAGCAACAGCAGATTGCCAGCAGTCAGGTGGTTCTGGCCCTCAAGGATATTGAACAGGGGGTCTGCTTTGCTACCGATTCCATTACCAAGACAAACTCTGTCACCGACGATCTTCTCGAGTTGTCCGGACAGCTGGAAAAGCTGGTAATTTCATTTAAGATTGATGCAGTTGGTTCAAATACAACTGCCGCTACATGAGAAGAGTTGACAATATCATACGGGTACTGCTGGCGGATGACAGCAGGATGGTACGCGACATGCTTCGTGCCATTCTTGAGTCGGAACATGGCATAGTAGTCGTCGGCGAAGCTTCAAACGGAGTAGAAGCAATTGCTAAAGTTGCTTTACTTAAACCGGATATCGTTACGATGGATATTGAAATGCCGGTGATGGGCGGATTGGAAGCCATTGAGAAGATCATTGAAGATCATCCTGTTCCGATCCTCGTAGTAACTGCTCTCACAGGAGTTCGTACCGCTTTTGCCGCAGTGTCCAAGGGTGCTCTTGATGTCATTGAAAAACCGGATATAAGTCCGGAAAATGTACGAAATTTTGTTAAAAAAATTCGAATTTTGTCCAAGGTGAATGTTGGCACCCATACGCTGACGGCTAAAAATGCGGCTGGCCTCCGAGGTAATATCAGAGAGACGCCGTCCGAAAGTTTTTCCAAAGGGAGCGTTGTTGCTATCGCGGCATCGACCGGTGGTCCGCAGGCTATTAACACCATTCTGTCGCAGCTTCCGGGTCATTTTCCGATACCGATTGTTA
>JANXZX010000049.1 GCA_025355325.1 Geobacteraceae bacterium | reverse complement strand
TGAAATTAATTCTAAACACCGGCTTGTAATCGAAGCGGGCCGTACGGAGCACCACTACTGGGCGGATCTTTGGAGATACCGGGAGCTTTTCTACTTTTTAGCCTGGCGGGATATTCTGGTGCGCTATAAGCAGACAGCTATTGGTGTAGCGTGGGCGTTGATCCGCCCTTTTTTGACCATGGTGGTTTTTACGGTGGTATTTGGCAAGCTGGCCAAACTCCCATCCGACGGCGTACCTTATCCGGTGCTTGTCTTTGCTGCCATGTTGCCATGGCAATTCTTTGCCAATTCCTTATCCGAGGCCAGTAACAGCCTGATTGGCAATGCCAACCTGATCTCCAAGGTCTACTTTCCGCGTCTGATCATTCCCGCCAGTTCGGTTATCACCAGTTTTGTAGATTTCCTTATCTCCGCTCTGATTCTGGTTGGAGTTATGGTGTGGTATCAGTTTGTGCCGGGCTGGCGGATTCTTACCCTGCCGCTGTTTATTGCCATAGCCTTCGCTGCGTCTATGGGTATAGGGCTGTGGTTGACAGCACTCAATGTTAAATACCGTGATTTTCGCTACATCGTACCGTTTATCGTTCAGTTTGGTCTGTATGTCTCACCGGTAGGTTTTTCCAGCAGTGTCGTGCCGGAAAAGTGGCGGCTCCTTTTTTCCCTTAATCCAATGGTCGGGGTTATTGATGGTTTTCGCTGGGCGATTCTGGGTGGTGATGTTCACATATATTGGCCCGGTTTTTTAATCTCCAACGGATTGGTCCTGCTGTTTCTGGTAACCGGAATTTGGTACTTCAGGCGGACGGAAAAGACGTTTGCGGATGTGATCTAAGTGGAGGTTTCAATGACAAAAAAACCGATAGCCCGTGATCAGATTGCAAAGGATATTCAGTATGTCCGAAAGATATACTGGCTTCTCTACCAGTCAAATGAGCATAGTAAAAAAAGACATTCTTTCTCACAAGTGCCAAGAACGCTATACTGTCCTACGCGACGTTGTGTCAACCGGCGTCAAACGCTTGGGACTTTCCTCACCCTTCACTCTCGGTGCTAAAGGTTTCACCCTGGTAGAGCTGGCCATTGTGTTGGTAATTCTTGGGACTATTTTTATGTCAGTACTCAAGGTTGAGAGTATGGTGAAAAACGCCAGGATCCGGCAGCTGTTTAACCAGTATCGTGAGTTACGGACGGCGATCCTGGTCTATAAGGATAAGTATGGCTATTTGCCTGGGGATGATCCGTATGCCGTGGCGCATGTGAAGGCAGACCATGCCAAAACAGTTGCTGCTGGTGGTGGTAATGGCCAGATTTCCTGGGGTACCGGTTCTGCTTATGGAGAAGAAAATAATTACTTGTTTGAACATCTTGGGAAAGCCGGATTGATAAAGGGTACGTACTCCGGAAACAATTCTACATCCGGTAATCTTTATTCCGATACCCCTCTCCTGCACGCTTTTTCTACGTTGTCATCTCAAAACAGTATATTGGTACGTTATGATGCATCACTAAAAAGTAATCTTATCCAATTTTTGAACCTTCCATACGATGTTGCCCAGGCTTTTGACCAGGCATTCGATGATGGGGTTTACAACACCGGGAATGTTCAATCTGTCAGAGATTATACGGCGGCACTCACTGCAACAACCTTTTACCTTGGCGATCCATATTACACTACCTTTCCTGTCGGTAGCGCCGTATCTACATACATAACTTTTAACTGACAAGCGACGGCATATTGCGCAAGCAGGCGGACAATGGATACGTACAAAATGTGAACTGGCTGTGTCTGATTGATTTCGAAGTTTTGTAACTCTTGCAATTTGCCAAATGTAATGAATACATCCAATTTATTCCGTAAAAAGGTTTGATAACGTATGAGTAACACAGTAATTAGAGTCGAAAACCTAAGTAAAAAATATATTCTCTCACACCAGAGCCAAGAGCGCTATACAGCCCTGCGTGATGTCGTGACCAATGGTGTCAGGAGTCTGGGCAAGAAGCTCTTTTCATCTTTCGCCTTCCATCTCTCACAGCAATCTGATTCGCAAGAAGAATTCTATGCTCTTCGTGATGTTTCCTTTAACATCAAGCAGGGCGATCGGGTTGGTGTCATCGGCAGGAACGGTGCCGGTAAATCTACGCTCCTCAAGATTCTCTCGAGAATTACCGAACCAAGCAGCGGCAGGGTGACAATAAACGGTCGGGTAGCCAGTCTGTTGGAGGTTGGTACGGGGTTTCATCCGGAGCTTACCGGACGTGAAAACATTTACCTCAATGGTGCCATTCTGGGCATGAGTCGGGTTGATATCAAACGGAATTTTGATGAGATTGTTGCTTTTGCCGAGGTGGAGCGGTTCCTTGATACGCCGGTAAAACGATATTCTTCCGGGATGTACGTGCGGCTTGCCTTTGCTGTGGCGGCGCATCTGGAGCCGGAGATCCTTATTGTGGATGAAGTGCTGGCGGTGGGGGACGCGCAGTTCCAGAAGAAGTGTCTTGGAAAGATGGAGAGCGTTGGGAGAGAAGGGCGAACCGTTATTTTTGTAAGTCATAATATGGGAGCAATTCAAAATCTCTGTTCCAGAACCATACTTCTTAATAACGGCCAGATAATGTCAGATGCATCAACGGACATATCACTGAAGCTATATAGTGAAATGTCTCATGATGTAAAAATTAGTGAAGTAACCGGTATAAATGATGAAAAGGTCAGGCGGGGTGATGGTGCAATCAGGTTCACTTCCGTGGAAATTCAGGATCTTCAGGGGAATATCCGGAACAGTTTTGAAATGGGAGAGACTGTCAGATTCAAAATGTCATACAAAGTTTTCAAAGAGATGATGGGTGTGGCCATTTATGTTGGCCTTCGTTCCAGTTTTTATGGTGATATCATCACCTCTGTTAAACACATTGTTACTACTGAAAAGGTTGTCAGTGGAACTATTGGAAAAATCATAGTAGAGTTTACTGATATATATATCCGTCCTGGGGAGTATCCATTGTATTTACATTTAAGTGATGCTGATATGTCTTCAGCTAGTGTTGATGTACTTGACGGCATGACCGCTCCTCTGATTGTTTATGCAGGTGATATGGTAACGCATACTAATTTTGATCCGACACGTACTATTGGATGCTTTTCCATCCCCTCACGTATGCTTATTTGTGAGAAGGACTAATTATTTGTTTTAACTTTGGTTGCTTACTTACCGAATGACAGGAGTGTTACAATGCTTAACGGTAAATCCATCTTGATTACTGGCG
>JANXZX010000055.1 GCA_025355325.1 Geobacteraceae bacterium | reverse complement strand
GACCGTTGCCGTCCATGATTACCGCCAGATGTACGGGCAGTTTTTGCGAGTCAAGTGGCGTCATCAAACTTCCATGACCTCTTTCTCTTTATGGGCGACCGCCTCATCCATTTTCAGCTCAAAACTCTTGGTAGCTTCCTGAACATCTTTTTCGAGTTTTTTCAGCTCGTCCTCGGTTATTGCCTTATCTTTTTCAAGCTTTTTCAGCTTGTCAATCGCATCACGGCGGATGTTCCTGATGGCAATTTTGTCTTCTTCAGCCCTCTTTTTAAGCCCCTTGACGATTTCCTTGCGGCGCTCTTCAGTCAGCGGCGGAAGATTCAGGCGGATGGCCTTGCCATCGTTGGAAGGGGTCAGGCCGATGTTGGCATTCATGATGGCCTTTTCAATGGGGCCGATCATTTTTGATTCCCACGGCGTAATGGTGATGGTACGCGCTTCGGGAACCGCCAACGTAGCAACCTGGCTCAGTGAGGAGGTGTTTCCGTAATAATCAACGGTTATGGCATCGAGGATGCTGGTTGAAGCTCGCCCGGTCCGGATTTTCTGAAATTCGCTTTTCAGAACCCCGAGTGTTTTTTCCATATGGATCTTCATGGCATCAAGAACGTTTTTTGGCATAACTATTCTCCTTGTACGATGGTGCCGATTTCTTCACCAATGATAACTTTTCGGATATTACCTTCCGTTGTCAGGTCAAAGACGATAATTGGCAGATTGTTGTCCATGCAGAGCGATATAGCAGTGGCATCCATAACCTGCAACCCTTTTTTGAGGACATCGATGTAGGACAGCTTCGATATTTTCACCGCATCGGGATCTTTTTTGGGATCGGCGGTGTAGATACCATCCACTTTCGTCCCTTTGAGAATGACCTGGGCATTGATTTCCATGGCTCTCAGACTGGCTGCGGTGTCGGTAGTGAAGTAGGGATTGCCGGTTCCGGCGCCGAAAATAACAACTCTCCCTTTTTCCAGGTGACGCATGGCGCGGCGGCGGATGTACGGTTCTGCAACTTCCTGCATGGCAATGGCAGACTGGACTCTGGTCGAAACACCCTGTTTTTCAAGGGCATCCTGCATGGCCAGTGAGTTGATGACGGTCGCCAGCATTCCCATATAATCAGCGCTTGAGCGATCCATTCCTTTGGATGAGGCCGCCAATCCGCGGAAAATATTGCCGCCGCCAATAACAAGCGCCAATTGCACCCCGGTATCAACAACTTCCTTGATTTCACGGGCAATGGTGGTCAGTGTCTGCGGATCAATGCCGTAGCCTTGATCGCCAGCCAGTGATTCGCCGGAAAGTTTTAAAAGTACCCGGGTGTAGGATTTTCTGCCCATATCGTGCCTCCGGAATTAAGTGCTCTACCTACTGTCGGAACAGTATATTGAACGGTACTATGATCGGAAAAAGAATAAAAAAAAGCCGGCCATTTCAGGCCGGCTTCGATGAAAGGATTAGAGGCCGGCTGCTGCCGCCACCTCGGCGGCAAAGTCGCACTCTTTTTTCTCAAGGCCCTCACCGAGGGCATATTTTGTAAAGCGGGTAATTGTGATTGCTGTACCAAGCGCTTTACCGGTTTCCGCAGCAAGCTGCTGAATGGTCTTGTCGGTGTCTTTGACAAACTGCTGTTCAACCAGGCAGATGTCGGCATAGAACTTGTTGACCTGGCCGTCAATAATTTTTTCGATGATGTTTTCAGGTTTGCCGGTTTCACGGGCCTTGGCGCGGTAGATGTCCTTTTCGCGATCAAGTACATCTGCATCAACTTCGCTGCGCTGAACATACAAGGGTGAAGCGGCTGCGGCATGCATCGCCACATCCTTGACAAAAGCGGCAAAGGCAGGATCTTTAGCTGCTGCGGCATTGTCGCAGGTTGCCTCTACCAGAACACCGATTTTCCCGCCTGCGTGGATGTATGAGCCGATTGAGCCGGCACCCGGAACAACATAGCTGCTGAAACGACGAATCTGCATATTTTCGCCGATGACGGAAATGGCTTCATTCAGCATGACCTGGATGGTTTTGCTGCTGTCGCCGCAGTATGGCTGGGTGAACAGTTCTTCAACGGAAGCAGGATTAGCTACCAGGATATGGTTGGCGATGTCCTTGACAAAACCCTGGAACTTCTCGTTTTTCGCAACAAAGTCGGTTTCGCTGTTAATCTCAAGCAGAACTCCTTTGCTGCCGTCTGCGGTCACTGTCGCAGCAACCATTCCTTCTGTTGCGGCGCGTCCAGCTTTTTTGGATGCGGCAGCAAGTCCCTTGGTACGCAGAAAGTCTACAGCCTGATCAAAATTGCCGTCAGTCTGCTCAAGCGCCTTTTTGCAGTCAAGCATTCCGGCACCGGTTGATTTTCTCAGTTCAGATATCTGTGCAGCTGTTACAGCCATTGCTATCCTCCTATCCTGTCGAACAACAGGAATTGTCTAAAGTATGATGTTTATTCAGCAGCTTCTACGGCAGCTACTTCTTCCTGAGGAGCGTATTCTTCTGCGACTTCATTATCTTTCTGCAGAGCAGCGTTACGAGCCTGAATTCCTTCGAGGACCGCATCGGCCATTTTTGCGGAAAGCAGACGAATTGCACGGATAGCATCATCGTTACCCGGAATGACGTAATCGATGGGGTCCGGATCGCAGTTGGTGTCAACTACCGCAACAACAGGAATGCCGAGCTTGTTGGCTTCCTGAACGGCGATTTCTTCATTTTTCGGGTCGATGACGAACATAACGCCCGGGATCTTGGTCATAGTTTTGATGCCGCCCAGAGTCTTCTGGAGTTTTTCGCGGTCGCGGGTGAACTGCAGTGCTTCTTTTTTGGTGTATGCTTCGATAGTGCCGTCTTCAAACATGGCATCGATTCTTTTCAGACGGTCGATACTCTGCTTTACTGTGGCGAAGTTGGTCAGCATGCCGCCCAGCCAGCGCTGATTGACATAATGCATGCCGCAACGTGTGGCCTCATCGGCAACGGAGTCCTGAGCCTGTTTTTTTGTTCCGACAAAAAGAACGGTGCAGCCGTCCTGAGCGGATTCTTTGACAAAGCTGTAAGCGGTTTTGAAGTAACGGACGGTTTTCTGAAGATCGATGATGTAGATCCCGTTACGGGCCCCAAAGATGTAGGGCTTCATTTTCGGGTTCCAGCGTTTGGTTTGGTGACCGAAATGGACACCGGCTTCCAACAGTTCTTTCATACTGATACTTGACATGCGTTTCTCCTTTGGTTTTTCCTCCGCCTCGCCGAATCCCCGTCATCTGAAGGGACACCGCCGGATCTGTCCGAGGCGTGTGAATTGAATAGCGGGACTTTATAGCATATGAGCCTGTGTAAAATCAAGTGAAAATAAGAATAGCTAGAGCAGTGCAGCAATCGGGCAGGCTTGGATACAGCTGCCGCAGGAGGTACATCGACCGTTTTTCAGGATAATGGCATGTTTGTGAAACCGGACAGTTTCCAGTGAGATGATTTTCTCCGGACAGGCCGCCACACACCGGCCGCAGCCGCTGCAACGGGATATATCGACCGTCGGTACGACCGCAGTGCCGTCTATAGTCCCAGATCCATCTGTTTCCATGTGAACTCGGGTTTTGATTGTTTGCGGTTATAGGGATAATAACGAGGGCATTTGGCGACAACGGCGTTTGCCACCTGCTTGCAGGTACGTCGGCAGGATGTGCAGAGTTTGTTCGCGATGGGCTTTATTTTTGATCTTTTCTTGTCCATGGCAATTTCCTGAGAAAAAGTCCGGGGCAGGCATCATGCCTCCCCCGGAAATCAATGAATCTTATCCGACAAACCTGACCCAGCCGAATTCATCTTTCAGCTTGCCGGTCTGTATTCCGGTCAATGTGTCATACAACCGCTGGGTTATTTCTCCAACCTTGCCGCCGGTCATTTGCAGAACTTCATCCTTGTAGCAGAGTTTGCCAACCGGAGTGATAACCGCTGCGGTACCGCTGCCAAATGCTTCGGTGACCTTGCTGGAACGGATGTCATCCATCAGGCCATGTACGTCGATTTGCCGTTCTTCGACCGTGTAACCAAGAGTTGGCGCCAATTTCAGCACTGAATCACGAGTCACGCCGGACAGGATCGAACCGGTCAACGGGGCGGTAACGATATGGGTGCCATAGACAAAAAACATGTTCATGGCGCCGACTTCCTCGATATATCGCCGCTCCCGCCCATCCAGCCAGAGCACCTGATCATAGCCTTTTTTCTTGGCCTCAAGTCCCGCTTTAAGGGAACTCGCATAATTGCCGCCGGTCTTGGCTTCGCCGGTACCACCCGGTACCGCCCGAACATAGTGATCCTCAACAAGGATGCTTACCGGATTGAATCCGGCCGCATAATATGCGCCCACCGGCGAGAGGATGACATAGAAGTAATAATGGTCGGAAGGCTTGACGCCCAGTACCGGTTCAACCGCAATCAGGGTCGGACGAATATAGAGCGACGTGCCGCTTGCAGTCGGAATCCAGTCGCGCTCCAGAGAAACCAGCTGTTCAATCCCCTTCAGGAACAACTCCTCCGGGACTGGCGGCAGGCAGATCCGGTCGCCGGACTGATTAAAGCGGCGCGCGTTCATCTCGGGGCGGAACAGGGCTATCCGCCCATCAGCCCATTTATAGGCTTTGAGTCCTTCAAAAATTTCCTGCGCATAATGGAAAACAAGGCAGGCCGGATCAAGGACAAACGGCGCGTACGGCTCAATGCGAGCATCGCACCATCCCTGGGTGGCTTTCCATTCAACAACCAGCATCCGGTCAGTAAAATATTTGCCAAATCCGAGTTGCGACTGGTCGGCAATTTTTGTTTTCATCTTCTCTGTGGGTAACGGAACAATAGTAATATCCATGCATGAGCCTCCAGTAATCAATAATCCAGCCAATTATCTATCACAAATCAGCATGTTGCGGCAAGGCGAAAATCCAGATTAAAATCCAGGTTGACAAAACCGGACCAATCTGTTTTAGTGCCGGCGGAATCGTTCGTAACTGTTTAAAATAACTGAATTATTTTAGTTTTGCTAAATAATTTTACCGAGGAGAATATCAACATGGAAAAATATCGATTTCGTAAAGTCATGGCGGCCAACCGGGGTGAAATAGCCATCCGCATATTTCGCGCCTGCACAGAATTGGGCATCGGCACGGTTGCCCTGTATTCTGAAGAGGACAAGCTTTCTCTGCACCGCTACAAGGCTGATGAAGCGTATCTGATCGGCAAAGGGAAGTCGCCGATCGACGCGTATCTGGGCATTGACGAGATCATCGCTCTTGCACTCAAGGCTGATGTAGATGCGATTCATCCCGGATATGGTTTTCTGGCTGAAAACGCCGAATTTGCCGAGGAGTGCCGTGTCAATGGCATAACCTTCATCGGTCCCACTGCCGAGATGATGCGCTCTTTGGGGGATAAGGTTTCCGGGAGGAGAGCGGCGATTGCTGCCGGTGTTAATGTTGTCCCCGGTACGGAAAATCCGATTGAGAGAGAGGAGGATGCGCTGATCTTTGCCAAGGAGCACGGCTATCCGATTATTATCAAGGCGTCGGCAGGCGGCGGGGGGCGCGGGATGCGCGTGGCCAACAACAAAAAAGAGCTGCTTGAAGGGCTTGTTGCGGCCAGCAGTGAGGCAAAGGCATCGTTTGGCAACGCCGAGGTGTTTCTGGAGCGCTATCTGGCGCATCCGAAACATATCGAAGTTCAGGTGATGGGGGATAACTACGGCAACCTGGTACACTTTTTTGATCGTGACTGTTCAGTGCAGCGGCGGCATCAGAAAGTTGTCGAATTTGCCCCGTCGCTGTCCCTGACCCAGAGTCAGCGCGAAGAACTCTGCACTGCGGCGCTCAAAATAGCCGGACATGTCAAGTACCGCAATGCCGGAACGATTGAGTTTCTTGTCGATACAGAGGGCAAACACTATTTCATCGAAATGAATCCCCGCATTCAGGTTGAGCATACCGTAACCGAGATGATCACCGGCCGCAATCTTGTGCAGAACCAGATTCTGGTTGCGTGCGGACACAAGCTTTCCGATCCCGAGATCAACATCCCGTCGCAGAGCGCCATCGACATGCGGGGCTATGCCATCCAGTGCCGCATAACTACCGAAGATCCCGCCAATAATTTTGCCCCGGATTTCGGAACGCTGACCACCTATCGTTCCGCCGCCGGATGCGGCATCCGTCTGGACGCCGGCAACGCTTTTACCGGCGCCAAGATCACCCCCCATTATGATTCACTGCTGGTCAAGGTCAGCTCATGGGGGCTCTCTTTCACCGACGCCTCCAATATCATGAACCGTGCTCTGCAGGAGTTCCGCGTGCGCGGCGTCAAAACCAATATCAGTTTCCTTGAAAATGTCATCACCCATCCGGTCTTTCTACGCGGGCAGTGTGATACGTCATTTATCGAGAAACATCCGGAACTGCTCCGCTTCCGTGAAAAGCAGGACCGTGCCAGCAAGGTTCTCAACTTTTTGGGTGAAGTGATCGTCAATGGCTCACCCGGCGTGGTAAAGCCGCTCAAATCGGCAGAATTGATTGAAGCGCGCGCCCCGTATGTCGATACCAACAGGCCTCGCCCATCCGGCAGCAAGGATCTGTTTATGCAGATGGGAGCCGAAGGGCTCTCCAAATGGATTCTGGAGCAGAAGAAACTGCTGATTACTGATACCACCATGCGCGATGCCCATCAGTCCAATCTGGCAACCCGTGTGCGCAGTTACGACCTGATCAAGATTGCCGAACCGACCTCCTATCTCGGAGCAGAACTGTTTTCACTGGAGTGCTGGGGCGGGGCCACGTTTGACGTTTCGATGCGCTTTTTGAAAGAAGACCCCTGGCAGCGTCTGCACAAGCTGTCGGAGCTTATTCCAAACATTCTGTTTCAGATGCTGCTGCGCGGTTCAAATGCGGTCGGATACACGAACTATCCCGATAATGTGGTGCAGAAATTCGTTGAAGAAGCCGCCGATTCAGGCGTCGATATTTTCCGTATTTTCGATTCGCTCAACTGGACGACCGGCATGAAAGTCGCGATGGATGCGGTGCGTCGGTCGGGTAAAATCTGCGAAGCCGCCATCTGCTACACCGGCGACATCACTGATCCGAAGCGGGACAAGTACCCTCTTGAATACTACGTCAATATGGCGAAAGAACTTGAGAATATGGGTGCCCACATCCTGGCAATCAAGGACATGGCCGGTCTGCTCAAGCCGATGGCTGCCTACAAGCTGGTCAAGGCGCTCAAGGAAAGTGTCGGCATACCAATCCATCTGCATACCCACGACACCTCGTCCAATGGCAGTGCCATGCTGCTGAAAGCCAGCGAAGCCGGTGTCGATATCGTTGATGCCGCGTTGTCATCACTCTCCGGTCTGACCGCCCAGCCGAACCTGAATGCACTGGTCGCAGCTCTTGAAGGGGGCGAGCGCGACCCGCTCGTCAATGCTCCTGGGCTGCAAAAACTGGCAAACTACTGGGAAACGGTCCGTGATTACTATTCTCCGTTCGAATCAGGTCTCAAAAGCGGCACCGCCGAAGTATATCACCACGAAATTCCGGGCGGCCAATATTCTAACTATAAGCCGCAGGTTGCCGGTTTGGGGCTGATCGAGCGGTGGGATGACTGCAAGGAAATGTACCACAAGGTCAACATGATGTTTGGCGATATCGTCAAAGTGACTCCTTCATCCAAAGTTGTCGGCGATATGGCTATGTTCCTGGTCAAAAACAACCTGGAGCCGGAAGATGTCTTTACATCCAAGGAAGATCTGGCATTTCCGGAATCGGTTGTCGGCATGTTCAAGGGGATGCTCGGCCAGCCGTATCAGGGATGGCCGGAAGAGTTGCAGAAAATCGTTCTTAAAGGGCAGCAGCCGATTACCTGTCGCCCCGGTGAGCTGCTGGAACCGGTCGATTTTGACGAGGAGAAACTGAAACTTGAGGAAAAGGTGGGGCATCGCATAGATGATCGGGCGCTTCTTTCCTCGATCCTCTATCCGAATGTATTTCCCGAGTTTGATCGCCATCGGGTTGAGTTCTCCGATACCTCGGTAATCCCGACCCCCATTTTCTTTTATGGTCTTGAGCCGGGTCAGGAAACTTCTCTGGATATCGAGCCGGGCAAAACCCTGATCATCAAGCTCAACGCCGTCGGGAAAGTGCAGAATGACGGTACCCGCGCCGTTTATTTCGAGCTGAACGGCAATAACCGTTCGGTGGTCATTCGCGACCAGTCGGTACAGAGTGACGAAGCGGTGCGCATCAAGGCTGACAAGGGCAACCCCTGCCACATCGCAGCGCCGATGCCGGGCAAGGTGCTGAAGGTAAACGTGAAGGCGGGCGATGCGATCAAAGCGGGTGATGTTCTGATGGTAACCGAGGCGATGAAGATGGAAACAAACATCAAGGCCAAAGCTGATGGCGCGGTGGCTGACGTCAAGTTTAAAGAAGGCGATAAAGTTGAGAAGGAAGATCTGGTGATTGTTGTAACAGAATAAAAGCTTCCTGACATAAAACGCAAACGCCCCGCTTTAGGAAGAGAGCGGGGCGGATAAGGTGTTGAAATAAACAAAGGGCAGATCTCTTTTTAAGCGTGATCTGCCTTTTGTTTGTGTGAAGAAAGCGCCGTTTAAATTTTGGGTATAAGATTTAAGACGCTGGTTTGGACGGGTGTCGCAAAAATAACGTTGCATTATGACGCTTACAATGCGACAATTTGACTAAATAAGAAAAGGAGGTACATTATGCCGCCACTTGCACTACATAATATATGGGCTGACATAATTCCCAATGTCCACGATACCGAGATCCCGGATTCCATGCAACTTGTTAGAGCCGCAAGAGAAGGCTTACCTGGCGCAACACTTTGGAAAGTTGCAGAGGCATACCAGATTCCAAAAGGGGATATATACGATATCTTGAATATATCCCCCAAAACTGGACAGAGAGTTGTAAGTAAAAAGCTGAACAAGGATCTATCTGGTCATTTAATCCAGATGGTGAAAGTCTTTTACAGAACATACGAAGTATTCAATAATATCGACAAGGGTGTTAAGTGGTTAAAATCACCTTGCCTTGCACTTGGAGGACAAATACCTACTCAGCTTCTTGACACACCAGAAGGGGTAGAATTAGTTATGAATACTCTTGGGCGGATTGAATACGGAGTATTTTCATAATGGAAGTATTCCGGATATCATCAGGTGCACATGCTAATGATTTATCGGGTGAAGGTTCGCGTTTATTCGGTGGCCGGTGGAATCCAATTGGTAAATCGGTAATCTACACTGCTGAAACACCAGCGTTAGCGATGTTAGAAATGGTCGCTTATTTTGATACGTCTGCCAGTCCTGCAGACTATAAGTTGATAGCATTGGAAATACCGGATTCAATATCAATACATGTAGTAGATACGCTTGGTCTTCCCCCCGATTGGAACACACATCCAAGCCCTGTATCGACACAACAATACGGATTACGTTGGATAAATTCTGCAACATCGGCATTGCTAAAAGTGCCATCTGTAATCGCGCCGCTTGGCTTTGGATGGAATTATATTTTAAATCCTGAGCACACTGATTTAAAAGGTAACATACGGATAGCCAACATCGTCCCATGGGATATTAACAGTCGAATTGTGGGTAAGTTGACGTAAAAGAAAAAACGCCGCCTTGAAGATTGTTAGGCGGCGTTTCTTTTTTTTATCATCCATAAATAAATATCCCTTAGGTAAATATTTCACCTAAGGGATATTCGAAATATTCAACACCTTATCCGACCGGCTTGTTCGATAAAGAGCGGGGCGTTTCGCGTTAATCCATGTTATTCATCTTCCAGCGCAGGTATATCTCCTCCACCTTGTCCCGTGCCCACGGCGTCCGCCGCAGAAATTTCAGGCTGGACGGTATGCTCGGGTCATGGGTGAAACAGCGGATATTGATTTTTGCACCCAGTTCCTCCCAACCATACTGCTCCACCAATTCGGTAAGGATCATTTTCAGGGTTACGCCTTGCAGAAGGTCGTTGCTGTTTTGGTCGGTCATGTCAACTTCTCCTGCGTGGCTCGTGTTTCGTGACACTTTGCAGCTCAGATTTCTGAAGGAAGAACCGTCTTGTCTGCACAAAGATGCAGTCCGCAATGGCGGCATTTCCTGAAGTAAGAAAGAGTCGAGTTTCGCATATGGAAATTGTCGCCGCATCTTGGACATTTCGCAATTGCCGTGAGCGTCACTACAGTACAAAGCAGGATAAGCCAAATCAACAATACAAGACCGGTCGCTTTGTATGATTGTGTTAACTGGAGTGTTAATACCGATGCCGGCATGTACACGATAATCAATGCCCACAGGTACCATCTGCGCCTGCGAATTACAGCAAGGAGGGGTTTGTAAGCTATTGGACTAGAGGATGTGTCATGTTCCATTAGCATCTCCATAGCAATTTGATAGAAGGGGAAGTTAATATGTAACGTGAAGAGATGACAGCGCAGAGTTAATTTTGTTTGCCAGTTGGTTTAATCCGTTTCCTTGTTTCAAGTCATCGAGATCAGACTGATAGATCAATGCAGTAGTTAAGCGATTCTTAGCAAACATTTGAAGCAGGTACGTGTCTTGACGTCCATATGCCTGGCCATCAACAAGTGTTATACTTGACAATGTAATACCAGATTGAGTTGCAAGATCAGAAACATACTTCGATAACATTCTCTTGTATCCTTCTAATAATAGTTGCCGAGAAAGGAAGGTTAGTGTTTGTTAGTAAGATTATTATCGTTCTAATTCACTAAATGTAACACAAAATATTCATGAAAGTTATGTATACGGAAACTAATTGTTATCACCATTTATTTAGTTTGTAAAGAAAGCTTGTCTTGCATGTTGAAAATAGTATGTGCAATATTCTATTTATTGAGTAATATACAGTGTATACAGTCAATTTAAAAAATGGAGTCCGCAACTTGACAAAGTAATCGGCTCCGGCTACTCTTTTTTGACATTTCTGTGATACGCAGTAGAATATATTATGCCTGTACCGCAGTTACAGATCGGCTGGCAGATTTCTTTCTATGCATTGAAGCGCAACATTAATTGAATTACAAAGGAGGTCACACAGATGAAGAAGTTAATAACTCTGCTTCTGGTCGGTTCATTCCTGTCCATGGCAACATTCGCATTTGCCGGCAACAAGGCCAATACATTCTCGATTTCGCCTATGGTGGGTGGTCTGTCTTTTGAGGGCAATCAGCATCTGGAGACAAGCCCGGTTTTTGCTGCGCGCGTTGGCTATAACTTCACCAAAGCGCTGGGCATCGAGGCTTTATTCGATTTTTCCAGGACCGAATCAACACTTTCTAGCACCACATTGGATTTTTATAGGTATGGTGGCGATCTACTTTATCACTTCTGGCCGGATAATAAGTTTGTCCCGTATATAGCGGCAGGGTATGCGGGCATGAACCTGAAGGGCAACAACTCCTATCCCGAAACTTCAAAAACAAAAGGGGTTCTTGATTACGGTCTGGGCTTCAAATATTTTGTAACAGAAGACATTGCCTGGCGTGGTGATGTACGTGGTTTGATGTACTACTACGGTAAAGAAGACCAACACGCGCTGGAATACACAACCGGTGTTTATATAACCTTAGGTGGTGCTCCTGTTGCCACCAAGCTGGCCGACCCTCCTCCGGCTCCGCCGATTGTTGCCAAGCCGGTTGTAGCGCCGCCACCGCTTCCAACGGCCACGCTGTCGGCTTCACCGGCATCAATTACACAGGGTCAGGAGTCAACTCTAACATGGACATCACAAAATGCCACTAACTGCGAGATTCTTCCTGCAATTGGTACAGTTAAAACGCAGGGATCCATGGCTGTCAAGCCTAGTGATACTACCCTCTATACTCTGAACTGCAAAGGTGAGGGGGGCACAGCAAAGAGTACTGCCGACGTTGCCGTGACGGTGCCGCCACCCGTTGTGGTAGTCATGCCATCTGCTGCAGCTGTGAGATTCTGCAATAAACCGGCCCGAATTATGATTAACTTTGATGTCGACAAGTACAATATCAAACCTCAGTATGACAAAGAGCTGAAGACAGTTGGCGATTTCCTCAAGGAATTCCCTGAATCGCATGGTGAGATCTCCGGTCATACTGACAGTACACACACGAGAGCCTATAATCAGAAGCTTTCCGAGCGACGTGCCAACAGCGTTAAGGAGTACATCATCAAAAACTTCGGCATTGCTCCCGAGCGTCTTACTTCAAAGGGATACGGCAAAGACAAGCCGATAGCAACGAACAAGACCAGGGAAGGCAAAGCCACAAACCGGCGCATTGAAGCGAACTTTGTCTGTGAATGACGGCAGTATAAAGAATTGAAGCTTAATACATATATTATGAACCAGGGGAGGCAACCATTATGACAAAACCCGGAAAAATTCTGGCTATTTTATCTGTTGGCATACTCCTGTCGGGGGCCGGAGTTGCACAGGCTGAAACCCTTCAGGAAGCGGTCAAGTTTATGTTGCAGTCTAATCCCGACGTCAGGGCGCAGCACTATAATCGTATGGCACGGGAAAAGGAAGTTCTCCAGGCGAAGGCCGGCTATCTGCCGACTATTGACGCCAGTGTAGGTGCCGGCCTTGATCGCCAGCATGAGCCGTTTTTTGCTACCACATGGCCTGCCATTGCTACCGTAAGCGTCCGTCAGAATGTCTTCCGCTTCTTTGGCACTCAATCAGAAGTAGAGCGGCAGGAGGCGCGTGTCAAGTCGCAGACGTATTTGTATAACGGCTCTTCAGAAAACAATGCCCTGTTGGCAAGCAAGGTGTATCTGAATGTACTGCGAAACCAGAAATTGCTGGAGCTTTCACAGGAGAATCTGGCGAACCATCAAAGAATT
>JANXZX010000203.1 GCA_025355325.1 Geobacteraceae bacterium | reverse complement strand
CAGCAGGCTGGAAGAAGGCGCATGCCGTGTAGTGAAGAACATCGGAAAGCCGGATGCGGGAAAACTGCATGTCCGGTTTGATGAGGGGGGACTGGGTGAAACCTGTCCCCTACTCTACCCATTGGACTATATTGCTTTGGGCAACAGGCCGTCAAGGGCTGACCCCATTGGACTTTTTTGACCCCATTGGACTTTCCATTGGACTGAGGCAAAAAAAACCCGGCTTTTCAGGGCCGGGTTATATAGCATTTAACAGTGGAGAGGGGTTACCCCCTCTCCTTTATAGAGCAGTAAAGATTAGTATGATACCGGACGCAGAACTTTACGAGTGATTCCAGTTCCAGCGCCTGCTGCACCGTTGTGGTCATCGCAACCACCCCAGGCGTCAAACAACTGGTGACCTTCAGCATTGGTAAAGCCTGTTGTTGCGGCATCTCTGATATCCGCAGCAGCGCCATCGGTCTGGTAAACGCTCGGGTAGAACACTTTCGGATTAGACTGCTGACCAAGAGGTTGTACACTAATAGTAAGTTTCATGGCAGCCACATTAGCAGGAGAGAAAGCTGCAATGGATTCTGCACCAGTACTGTAGGTGTAGTTTCCGGTTGGAGGAGTCAGAGTGTAGCAACCCGCTGCTTGAGACTGAAGGTCAACCTGGCCAGGAATAGACTGTTGAACTCTCTGCTCCCAGTTCAGGTCATTGCTGCTACCACCGGTTACGTACTGATACGAACCTTTAGTGGTTTCTGTTGCGGTGTATCTGATGGTTCTGACCGGCAACAGTTTGAAGGACTGGTTGGCTGTACCATAAGCACCGCCTGTATCGCCAGTGCCTGTAGTATTGGAGCCGTCTCTGCTACCGGAGTATGCTTTGTAGGTAGCCAATGTGCCACCAGTAAAGCCACCTTTGACGCCAGGTACGAACGCAATGTTGCCAAGACCCGGCATGAAGCGGAAGTGCTTGGAAGTATTGCCCATACCGTCGGTGTAGGTCTGATCAACGCCGGAACCGTGGATACCGCCGTAGATATTGTCCTTTGAGCCGGAGTTATGGCAGTTGGCGCACTGGATGCCGTAGATGTTGCCGAAGAATTTACCAGCGCCAACGAAGTTACCATAACCACCACCAGGTAAACCGCCGGTTTTGTTAGCTGCAGTAGCACCCACACCGATACCGGCAGTGTTAACTGCGGTTGTTGTAGTTACCATCGAACGGAGACGGGTTTCGCCGGTCATGTTGCCGAATACGGTGTTAAACGGACCGTTGCAACGCTCGTTATTTGCGTAATCACCGGCGTGATTTTTCGCCCCCTCACCAGATCCTACAATTGTGCCATATGCATTAAATGCGTGACAGTTGAAACAGACCAGATACGGTTTAGTTCCCTCTCCCATAGTAACAACACCGGTATACTCAGCGCCCTGATGACGAGCGTCGGTACCTATGCTGTTACGCAGCATGTACTCGTTGGCTGAACCGTGAGCGCCGATTGCCTCTTTGTTGTAACGGCTGAGACCAGCATTGCCACCGGACTGGGTCCAGTAGGCTGCGGACATATTGCCGTATGCTACGGAGCCACGTGCGGCGAACTGGCCGACAGTATGGCAGTCAGCGCAGTGGAGGGTTGAGTCGTCACCCAGAGTTGATCCACCATTACGAGGATCAGCTTCAGCAGTGTTGTTGTCGGAAAGCGTGATGTACAGACTTTCAAATCTTTTAACAAACGCATTCGCTCCCTGAACAGCTGCGGCAGATTTAACAGAGTCATAAATGGTACTGCGTACGCCAGGCATTGCTGCTGTGGAGTTAGCAGCAAATGTAGCTGCGTTGGCGATTACACGAACAGAGCCGGTACGTGTACGACCACTGTACTTCTTGCCTTTAACAGCGTGGTGCGAGTTGTTAGTGGTGTTAAACTGACTTGATGCATTAACAACAGCCGGTCGCTCTTCAAAGTCATAGTCGTTGGAGATTGTGTCTCCAAACGGGTTGCCAGCGGAAGCAGTTTTACCGGGAGCTTTTCTTGATACATCAGCATTAAGCCAGCCCTGAATAGCAATACTACCTGGGGAAGTTGCGCCGTTGGCATCATGGCAGCTCATGCAGAAAGTATCCATACCGGAGTGGTTTGGAGCTTCTGGATTCCAGATAATAGGCGCATCCGTATCAGCGTTACGCAGATAGGTGTTTGCACCTTTCATGTGATAAGCAGGATCAACTACCACTGCAGTACCGACAACCTTACCTTCAAGGTGGCAAGCTACGCACTGACCGTCGTTGACAGCTACACCTGTTACATGGTGTGACCATTTTTCGAATTCAGCAGTGATGGCACGAACTCCGTTGTTGTCCTGTACAAAGCCTTGACCAGCGTTCTGATTTATAGCATGGCATGAGGTACAAGTCTGACCTGAAGTACCGGCTAAAGCTTGGTGTGCAGCATTCATTTTAGTGTTACGCTGTGATTCCGTATCACCTACAGTTGGTACAAGAGCTGCGGATGCCCCGGCGTGACATGGAACACATGTTGTGGAGGAAATAGATCCAGGGTGTCCGCCTGAATTGGCACCAACGTGGCAACCAGCACAAGTCAAAACGTTTTTGTGTGCACTAGAAGACCATGCATTAAAGGCATTAAGTTTTGGTGGAGAATACACATGATGGTTTGAAGAATAAGTTAACTGCCCAACTTTAGTCTGATTGTGACAGGCTATACACTGATTGTATACAGAGCGAACCACTGAGGTTGTTGCAGTTATGGTTGTAACTAAAGTCTTACGCGTATTGGCGTCACCAACTATAAACATGAATTTATAGAGGCCTTCAACTGACGGGATGAATGATGGACTGGTACTTGTATTATTGATTGTACCTGCGCCAGCATTGAAAGGCTGAGTTGCAGTAGCAGGACGGGAAACTGAACTCCACTTGGTGTAAGTGGCATTCAAGCTCGTTCCTGATATAGTCGTTGAGCTAGCGGGAAGCACAACTGTTCTTGAAGGAGATATGGTGGCCTGCAGTCCTGAAAGTGAACCAGCAGCAGAATTAATTATCAAAGAGCCGTCAAATACAAATCCAGCAGGAAGAGTAAGTGTCCCTGTTTCGCCTGCAACTTGAGCATTTACGATAACTGGATTATTTTTTGGAAGTGGAACAGTTGGACTTTTTGTGCAAGTACTAGCTGCATCAATGGAAATGGCTCCAACTTTATAACCAGGTTTAGCTACAAAACGGAAAGTAAATGGTACGGTTAATTTGGTTCCGACTATAACGTTGTCAAGCTTTGCAGGGCTTGCAGTGGCACCTGTGCCGCCCGTAGCAGTAACTGTAAGGCCATTAGCCTTAAACCAAGCATACAGAACCTTGTTTGTGGTGCTTGCTGGTACGGTAACTGGGTATGTAAGTAAACCTGTAGCCAAGGTCGCAACCAGTGGATTCGTATCTAAGACAGTAAGTGTCTGAGTGCCACTGGAAGTAAAGTTACCAAATGCAATTTTGGAAATAGTGTACCCAGTAGAAGCATTAATCGTGGCAGTCAACGGTCCTACGGTGGTATATTTCCTCATTATTGCGCTGTCTTGTACTACTTGTGGCGTCAATTTGTTATCCGAAGTGATTGAGCCGCCTGTAGACTTTGCCCACGTGCTGAACATCCACGAGGCGCTAGCTGCTACTGGTAGGGAACATACCAGTAGCGCTGTTACCATAAGCTTTTTGAACATGTATTACTCCTTTCTATCATTTTCTCAAATTATTTAGTATGAACCGACTTTATCTTCCTGCCGTTACTTCACCCTGCCAGCAGGGTTACTAAATTACTTCTTGTGGCAAGAGAGACAGATAGCCGAACCTTCTTCCTTGGCATGCAGGAAGTAGTTATAAGAACCGGCTACGTTTGGAACAGCGTTCGTACTGTTATGCACGTCGTGGCAGGAAGCACAGGTAACCATATTGCCGTACAGACCGGAACCAATGGTTTTAGTAACCCAGGTTGCTCCTAGGTTACCATTAGTATGATCGAAAGTATCGAATAGAGTCGAGCTGGTTACTTCATCAATGAATCTATCAGTTACAGCGGCAAGAGCGTTGTCGCCCCGAGCAGTGCGGGCATCATCATAGGAGAAACCGATTGGGTGCATCAAAGTAAGGTCGCCAATTTTTTTGGAACCGCTCATTGTAGCACCACCAACGATAGAACCATGTGAGTCAACCGCAGAAACGCCATCGTGGCATGACATGCAGAGACGACTTGGGCCTGCCAGTGGATCAGCAATTACGATGCTGGCATTTGCAGGAGATGCCCAGGCGTAAGGATCGACAGCGCCGGTCTGTGGGCCGTGATTCCAGAGTGGTGCAGGTACGATTCCGGGAGCTTGCGCGTTATGCGGAGTGTGGCAATATGCACAAACCCTGTTGTACGGATCATTACTGAATGCGCCACTACCAGCGGAGTTCATGTCGTGCATTGAACCAACAACACCCGTTCTAGCAGCCATACCAGCATGTGCCATACCCGCCATGAGACCTGAAAACGCGATTACTAAGGCTAATTTTTTCAACATTTTGTCTTCTCCTTTTCTTTCTTCTTATTACACCCAAGGGTGTTTGCTACCAACACGTACTCACCATACTGACAATCAAATCCTTTTTCCTGAAATCACCCCTTTCATGCAGCCGGATTTTGGTGTTACGCCTATATCTGTAAACCTGAATAGACAAATCTCTATTGTGCAACTACGTTGCCATAAAAATAATAATATTATTGTCCTATTGTATTAGGTGGTTAGAGGCGAAGTGGTATTATATCAATCCGGAGGTGATGTTACCAAAAGGTAACGTCGCAGTGAGATGACTACAAATATAAACATTGATGGACAGCATGCTGCTGATGCCGTATGGTCTGAATTTATTAAATATTATGGTTTTATGGATGACATTTATACATGGACATAATCTTGCATTAATCAGCGTCGCAATCGTAACCCCTCCTGTCCTCCCCCTAACTTAAGGGGAGGGCTGGAGTTTGGACATTTTAAAGGTTCTAAAAAGTCCCCCCGCCCCTTGCGGGAGGGGGTTAGGGGGTGGGGGAAGCCGCAATGAAACCACGACATTCCCTTCAACCGTATTACGATTTTGGAACAACGATGTAATTGAAAATATTGAGGGAGTACTTGAAGTTATCGGAGCGCGTTGCCTGCAAGCGAATTCCCCCACCCCCCAGCCCCCTCCCGCAAGGGGCGGGGGAGCAAAGTCCAAACTCCTGTCCTTAACTTAAGGGGAGGGACAGGGGGAGTTATCATGCTGGACAGCACCCGGGGCGAAACAACGATTACAATAAAAATACCCAGATCATCAGCATCTTCCGGTTTGGTCTTTGCGTATGCCTCCCCTCCAGCGGGGGGAGGGGATTGAGGGGTGGGTGTAGTTGCCGTCAGTATCAAATGTGGCAAATTCCCCCACCCCCTAACCCCCTCCCGCAAGGGGAGGGGGGATTGCAAATACCAAACCGTAAAACGCTGCCGGATCGCAGGAGTTACGGTGAGTACTGTCAATATATTGATTGTGGAAGATGATCCCCTCTTTGGGGTATCACTCAAGCGCAGCATCGAAAGCGCAGGGTATCAGGTAAGTCTTGCCAAGAACGGTTCGGAGGCGCTCCAGATTGCCTCTGAGCAGAGATTGGATCTGCTGCTGCAGGATATGCAGCTTCCGGACTCCAACGGACTGGATGTGATGCAGGACATTCTCTCGAATCAACCCTCATGCCGGGCATTGGTCATGACCGGTTACGCCTCTATTGAGATTGCGGTTGAGGCCATGAAGCGCGGAGCTTTTGATTTTGTTACCAAGCCGATTCCTATGGAGCTGCTTATTTACAAGTTCCGCCGATTGGTGGAATTCAGGCAGATGGAAATCGAAGTTGAGTTCTGCCAGGGGAAAAAGGGTAACATAGTCAGCAAAAGTCCCATTATCAGGGACCTTCTTGCTACTGCATCGCTTGTAGCCGAAACAAGCTCAACGGTCATGATTATGGGCGACAGCGGCACCGGCAAGGAGTTGCTCGCCGAGTACATTCATAATGCCAGCAAACGCAAGGGAAAACCTTTAATCAAGGTAAACTGTGCCACCATTCCTGAAAACCTGGTAGAAAGTGAACTTTTTGGTGTTGTAAAAGGGGCCTTCACCGATGCCCATAAGGACAAGCCGGGTTTAATAGAAGAAGCGGACGGAGGTACCCTGTTTCTTGACGAGGTCGGGGAGTTGCCGCTGCAAATGCAGGCTAAACTCCTACGGGTATTGGAGGAAAAGAAAATTACGCGAGTGGGCGGTGTTCGGCCCCGTCAAACTGATTTCAGGCTTATTACCGCAACCAATCGTAATCTCAGAAGCATGGTGGAGGAAAAGACTTTTCGCGAAGACCTCTGGTACCGTCTGAACGTCATCCCGCTTTCCATTCCGCAACTTCGCGAAAGGAAGGAAGATATTCCTCTGCTCATTGCTTATTTTCAAATGCACCATCAGCAGGGCCAGGAAAAACTTACACTCAAGATTTCGCCCGAGGCGCTCGATCTGCTCTGCTGTTACAGCTATCCGGGAAATGTCCGGGAACTTAAAAATATTGTTGAACAACTTGGGATTCTCTATGCAAAGGAATTAATTACTCCCCGTCATCTGCCGCTGTCATTGCGAGAATCCACCTGGATCGGGCATCTTTTCGAGAGTTTCCCCGTGGGACGGTTATTAAAGGATGCAGTGAGCGATTTTGAGATGAGATATATTGAAAAGGTTCTTGCAAGTGTATCCAACAAAAAAAACCTGGCGTCTGAAATATTGGGTATTTCCAGAAAATCGCTTTGGGAAAAGCTTGTCAAGGCACAGTAATTTTTCGGACACTCCTTCTTGACCCTTTATGAAAGTCCGGTAGAATTACTGCAAGTGAAACTGATAGTATGGGATACGTTAGCGAAAGATTTTGGAGAACATCATGAGAGCTATTATTATATCCATGCTGCTTACCCTGTTTGCAGTAAAACTGTATGCCGGGCAATCAATGATTTTGGAAACAGAAGGATACGCCTGCATGGGGGATGATAAATCCCGTAAGCAGACCGAAACTTCAGCCTTTCAGGATGGCAGGCGCAAGGCCACCGAATCAGCAACTTCCTATATCAAGTCCGAAACACATGTCAAAGATGGAGTGTTGGAGAAGGATTTGGTTAGCGCCTACGCTAACGCCCAGGTAAAGGTAATCCAGGAGTTGATGAAGGAATGGTACAAAGATGCTGGCTCAGGAGACTGCTACCGGGTTAAGATGAAGGTTGAGGTTTCTCCTGATGAAAAAACCTTATCTGCTCTGTCCAAAAAAAATCAGGACTCTATGGAAAATGATCCGGGTGCGCCGCTAAGCATCAAAGTCTGGACGGATCGTCCTGCTTATGCCGAAACCGAAAATGTACGAATTTATCTGAAAGGTAACAAGCCGTTCTATGGCCGTCTGGTCTATAACCAGGCCGATGGATCTCTCGTCCAGCTTCTACCCAACCCATACCGCAATGACAATTACTTTAACGGCGGTGTCGTCTACGAACTGCCTTCAGACAAAGACAAATTCTCAATGGAAACGTGTGCGCCTTTCGGCATAGAGCGGCTTACTCTGTATGGCAGCACTGCACCGGGCGGCGATCCGGAGCTGGTTGCAGCAGATACGGTATATCAGGTTAAGACAAAAGTTGCGGATCTTGCTGTCAGTACCCGGGGAATCAAACTTGCCGGTGGCGGACAGAAGAAAGTTGTGGCTGCCGAATTTGCCGAGTCTTTTGTTGAGATACATACAGGAAAGAAGTAAACGGGGGTCACAATTGAAAATACTAAGAGGGGCAATCGTAGTCTTTGCCATGTTGCTTGGTTCGATAACCTATGCGGATGAAAGCATCAAGGAAGCGGGGAAGAAAATCGGAAGGGATGTTAAGGCTATTGGCAAAGAAACGGGCAAAGCCGTTGTAAAGGGCGGAAAAGAGGTTGGACAGGGTTTCAAGGAAATCGGCAAAGAAGCCGGAGAGGAAGCAAAAAAAACGGGGAAAGCCACAGGGAATGCGTTCAAGGATTTTGGCAGTAAAACGGGAGAAGCATTCAGGCAATTCGGCAGGAGTATAAAAGAGTTCTTCAGCAGGCGATAAAACTTCAGGGTTTCCGACAGCAATAAAACCAACTTTTTTTATGCCTTGAATTTACGTTCATTGCCGGACAACAGACGTCCGATGTTCTCATGGTGTCGTATAATAACGATCAGGGATATTATTGCCGTCACCGCTGTCAGTGTTTTATCTGCTCCCAAAAAATACACTGCTAACGGCATGGCGGCCGCAGCTGCGATAGATCCGAGTGACACGTAGCGCCAGATACCCATTAATACAGCGAACAGCGCAATCGCAATGGCAACGGCCAAAGGAGCAAGAGCCAGAAAAACCCCCAGCGCGGTCGCAACGCCCTTTCCCCCCTTGAATTTAAGAAAAACGGAAAAAACATGCCCGCAAAAAGCGGCTAGGCCGACCCAGGCGGCATATTCGGACGGAAGCGTGCTGTATTTAACAAGCAGTACGGGAATGAGGCCTTTTAAACAGTCACCAATCAGCGTAACGATACCGACCTTGCGGCCGACTGTCCGGTACAGATTGGTGGCGCCGATATTTCCGCTCCCTTCCTTACGGACATCTATCCCATAGGCTTTGCCAAGCAAAAGCCCGGTTGGGATCGATCCAACCAGGTAAGCTGAAGCGACTACGATAAGCAGCGCATATATGGTGGTCTGGTCTCCTGTCATGATCTACTTCTCTTGAAGGGAAGAGTCCACAATCTTTTTGGCATCTGCGAAATACTGGCTGCCGGGAAAATCGCTTATTAGCCGGTTGAAGGTCTCCCGGCTTTTCGCTTTCTGACCATCCTCCAGATAGGCTTTGCCGAGATAAAACAAAACTTCGTCCCGCCGCGCCAGATCGGAAAACATTTTGAGAGACTCTTCAAATCGGGCAATTGCCGCTTTATATTCGTCCGTCTTCAGGTAGAAGCGTCCGATGTACAGTTCGTACTGGAGCTGCATGTCGCGGCACTCTTTGTGCTTTTCCTGAACCTCTGCCAACTGTGCCCCTTTCGGGTAGAGTTTCAGATAGGAATCAAAGGTGGTCTGAGCATTCTTTACCGGCGTCTGATCGGTGTCAGTGCTGTGAATCTGATTAAAATAGCTTACCCCCTGCCGATACAGCGCAAAGTCGGCCTGCGGATGCTTGGGGTGCTGTTTCCGGAAATCCTCATAGCCGGCGGCAGCTTCGATGTAATCCTTGTTGAGGAAATATGCATCCGCAATATTAAGTTCGGCCTTTGTGGAAAGTTCTGGTGACTTATATGCCTCTTTCACTTTTTTCCATGAGGCAATGGCATCTTCATATTTTCCATTGCTGAAGGATTGTTCCCCTTCTTTAAAGTGCACTTCAGCCGGTTTGTTTACCTGTGGGGTAGAACAGCCCTGCAAAAGCACTGAAGCGAGAACAAGTGTGGTGATGAGTATTGCAACCGTTTTCATAGGATTCCTTTTCCTGGGAGCTGTCGTTATACGATTCCTGCACCGAGCTGGTCGACCAGCAGACGGCTGATGATGTCGTGATTAAGCCAGACGGTCGCTGCTGGTGGATTCCAGGAACTGTGCAGCATCAACCTGCCGGTGGCAAGAAACACTATTCTCGACAACTCGGCGCAGACCAGCTGTTTCTGATCGGCATGCATCTCCATAAGTTCAGCTGAACAGGCCAGCATAAGCTCGGCCTGTTCGCGGGTATTGTGCTGAGGCCAGGTGGAATAATCCACAATCTTTTCCAGAATCGGAGATGCGAGATAACAGTCGGCACGCTCCAGCAGAGAAGCAACCGTTTCGCCATCTTTCAGCATGGCCTGGCAGCGGGCTTCCACCGGCGCGGCTATCTCCGCCCCCGCTTCCCTGCGGATAGCACTCAGAAGTGGATAAAGAGATATTTCAACGCCAAGAAAAAGCGCGCTGGAATTGGTCTGGATTTCCGGGCAGTTGTAAACCGCTGCCGGTATTCCTTTTGCTGTCGCTTCAAAGGCTACATCTTCGAGGCGAATTTTGGCGATACCTTGAACGTAGGGAGTGTACGACTGCCAGCGGTACTGGCCATTCACCAGAACTTCTGTGCCGTGGTAGCCGTACGCCGAGTAATTGACCCTGGTTCCGGCGGCGGCGCTCCGTTTGCGAAGGGCTTCAGTACCTTCGATCAGGTAGCGGAAAGTATCAGCTGTTACCTCGTTAAAGCTTGTGTCGCAGAGCCTGCCGAGCGGACTGTTCCAGAACTCTTCCGATGCCAGGTATTTTTCTCCGGTCCCTTTAAAGATCCTGTTCAGGAGAGGCATAAAAACACGGGCACGAGGTATGCCGCCCGCCATGGAATGAGCAAGCAGGATGTTCGCATCTGCCGGAATCCGCTTGAGAAGCTCTGTCTCCAGCAGTGCCAGGTTCGTGCGGAACCGCGCGGTTCCCGCTGCATGGGCTTTTTCAACACTTCCCTCAATGAAGCTGATGGTGGCAAAATCATCCGGGCGGGCTTTTTTTAATTGTTCCGCCACAGAGGGGATGCCGTCAACGCTTTCCATATCAAATCCGGCTTCCAGCGGAATATTGATGATCGATCCCCCAAGAAGAGCTTCTGCACCAGCCAGCTCTTCGGCGTTCAGCGGTCTCAGTGTTCCGTCACTATCCCGACGCCCTACCGTGGTACCGATCACGGTCATGCCGATCCTTCTTGCTTCATCGACCAAACCGTTTGCATACCCGCGTCCGAACAGCTCCCCTACCAGTACCAGAACGTCACCGGCTTTGTATCCGGCTGGATCAGGCAATCGCTGCAATGCTTTATATTGTGTCATTCAATCCCCCGAGTTCGATAAAATAAGCGCTATTTTTACCATAATTCGTCCCGCCATGCGAACATAAAAAGCTCCTGTGACAGATGGCCAAATTTGTGCTAACATACGCTCATCATTTACAGGAGATCAACTACACGTGAACAATGACCTTATTCTTCTCGGCCACGGCAGCGGCGGCCGACTTTCCCACCAATTGCTTGATGAACTGATCATACCGATTGTCAGCGGCATACCTTCAAACGGGCAGAATGACGCTGCCCTCCTTGATGCCGTGCCGGGGCGGATAGCCTATACGACCGACTCTTTCGTTGTTGATCCGATTTTTTTCCCGGGCGGAACGATCGGCAGCCTTGCGGTGCACGGCACGGTCAACGATTTGGCAATGATGGGAGCCAGGCCGCTCTGGCTTAGCGTCGGGTTGATTATTGAAGAGGGCTTCAGCAAGGCTGATCTGAAAACCATCCTTGAGGATATGCGGTGCGCGGCTGATGCTGCCGGTGTAAAAATCGTGACCGGAGACACCAAGGTGGTGCCGCGCGGCAAGGCTGATAAAATATTTATCACGACATCCGGTGTCGGCGCAGTCGAGCATGCCCTGCCGATTCATGGCGCAAATGCTCAGCCGGGCGATGTGATCATTATCAACGGCACCATCGGAGATCACGGTGTTGCAGTCATGGCCGGGCGTGAAGGACTTGAAGTCAGCACTGAAATTCAAAGCGATTCGGCGGCGCTGAACGGCCTGACTGCGGTCCTGCTGGCGGAAGTCGGCGCGGCGCTTCATGTGCTGCGCGATCCGACCCGGGGCGGCGTGGCGACGACCATTAAGGAAATCGCCCAGCAGTCAGGTGTTTCAATTACTCTCCGCGAAGAAGCACTGCCGGTCAAAGCGGCGGTGAAAGGGGTCTGCTCTATTCTCGGCCTTGATCCGCTGTTTGTGGCAAATGAGGGCAAACTGTTGGCTTTTGTATCGCCTGACGCTGCGGAAACCGCTCTGGCAGCCATCAGGAAACATCCGCTGGGTGCTGACGCTGCAATCATCGGAATGGTTGAAGCCGGGACGGCCGGACGGGTGCAGATGGAAACGATTATTGGCGGCATGCGTGCAGTCGAGATGCTGTCCGGCGAGCAACTTCCGAGGATCTGCTGAGATGGCGAAGGAAAAAACACCGGTAACGGCCGCAGTACGGGTACTTCGTGCTGAAAAAGTTAATTTTACCGATCACCCCTACACCTATGAGGACAAAGGGGGGACGGCAGTTTCTTCCCGTGAGTTGGGTGTTGATGAACATGCCGTCATCAAAACGCTGGTAATGGAGGATGAAAAGCGGACACCGCTGATTGTGCTGATGCATGGCGATCTGCAGGTTTCCACTAAAGAGCTGGCACGTATAATCGGCGTAAAGCAGGTTTCACCCTGCAGCGCAGAGACGGCTCAAAAGCAGAGCGGCTATATGGTCGGCGGCACTTCGCCGTTCGGGACCCGAAATCCGATGCCGGTGTACGTGGAGGAAAGCATCACCACGCTGCCAAAAATCTATATTAATGGCGGAAAGCGCGGCTATCTGGTAGGAATGTCGCCGACTGAGCTTGTCAGGGTATTGAAGCCGCAGCTCGTTACAGTAGGTATCAAATGAGTTTAGAGCAAAGGGGAGTTGTATGATCAGAAAAGCACAGATTGCTGATGTCAAGGACATCCAAAAACTGTTGATGACTTTTGCCAACCGGGGAGACATGCTCTCCCGTTCGCTGTCGGAATTGTATGAATCGATTCGTGACTTTTATGTTGTTGAAGAGGACGGCGTTCTTCTTGGCGCTGCGGCGCTGCATATCGTGTGGGAGGATTTGGCTGAAGTTCGTTCTGTCGCAGTGGTGGAAGAAGTCGGGCGTAAGGGCATCGGCAGCCGCGTGGTGCAAGCCTGCATTACTGAAGCGCGGGAAATCGGCTTGAAACGGATATTCTGCCTTACCTACAAACCGGACTTTTTCGCCAAGCACGGTTTTCGCCTGGTGGATAAAGCCGAATTGCCGCATAAAGTCTGGGGTGACTGTATAAAGTGCCCGAAATTTCCGGATTGTGACGAAAACGCCATGATTCTGGACCTCTGATATACGAAAGGGCGGCCCGAGAGAGCCGCCCTTTCATGTTTTCAGTTTATCTTCCGAAAAATCAGATGTAGTACATCACACGATGATTCGCCTCATTCTTAATACCCATATCGTGAGCCCGCTGGCAGAGCGTTTTCAGGGTCATGCCGCCAAACAGGGTGTCCAGCAGCGAGTTTGCTTCCTCCCACACGGTCTGGGTGACACATCTCCCTTCAAATGGACATTCTGATTTGCGGCGGCGCTTTTTTGGCGTAGCTCCGGCACAGTCAACCAGCAGCACATCCTGTTCGGTGGCGTTGAGAATTTCAAGAACCGTAATTTCACCCGGAGCGCGTGACAGGGAATAGCCCCCCTGCGGTCCGCGCTTGCTTTTCAGAAGACCGGCACGTTTAAGGTTCTGGAAAATCTGTTCGAGATAGCGTGGAGATATTTCCTGCCGACGGGAGATATCCTGAATCTGTGCCGGTTCCGGGCCGCAATTGTAAGCGATGTCGAACATGGCCCGCAGGCCGTATCTGCTTTTTGTTGAGAGGCGCATACGTTACTCCGTTTAGTAAAGAAAATATGGGAAATCATTACGGAAGCAGACCGTAGTTGTCAAGAAAATAAACCATCTGTCGGGGACATTCCCTACCGGGCCGTGCGGGCGATTGTTGCGGCAACTACAACAGCTGCACCGGCCTTTTTCAGTTCTTTGGCGCATTCATTCATAGTGCTGCCGGTGGTCATGACATCATCCAGCAGCAGTACCCGTTTGCCCGCAATATGCCCGGGCCTGTTGACCGCAAACGCCCCCTTCACATTCACCCGCCGCTCTGCCGCCGTAAGCGAGATTTGCGGTTCAGTTGGCCGGATTCTGGCGAGGGCATCCGGCAGCATCGGCAGAGAAAGTCGTCGTGACAGCACCGTTCCAAGAAGCACCGCTTGATTAAAACCGCGCTGACGTAGGCGCGAGGGATGCAGCGGCACCGGTACAATGAGATGCGGGTGGTGATCAGGGGTGATCCCGCTGAGTCCTTCCAGAGTCAGAAGTGCCAGTGGATAACGCAGGTGGGTGCGCTGATTATATTTGAAGGAATGGATCAGCTCGCGAATCGGGCCTTCATAGAGAAAATGTGCCCTGGCGGTGTCATATCCGGGCGGGTGGATAATACAGGCTCCGCAGCGGTGATCGCCTCCCGCACCGATAAACGGAATTCCGCAGAGGGGACAGGACGGCGACGAAACGAGCGGCAACCGCTCACGGCAGGTCGGGCAGATATGGAGCGGTTCGGCATTCAGAATAAAGGTATGGCAGATGTGGCAGATCGGCGGCAGAACCATGTCAAGCAGCGCGCGGCAAAACTGCGTGACATGGCCCATTTAGAAGCCGAGTTCGGTATTGACGACCAGAACATGAAGATCGGTCATGCGTGGTTTGCGATCAATGATTGTTGTTACCCGGCAAAGCCGCTCCGGAGAATTGCAGTTGCTGCAAAAACCGGTCGATGAACAGGGCGTTTTGAAGTTGAGGCGCTTTGCATTGGGGGGCGTTGCCCAGGCTTTGACCCGTTCGATGGCATTCTGCACGGTGCCGTCAACCAGCTTGTTGCGACCGGCGACAACGATTACTTTGTGCGGGCCGAAAAGCATCGCTCCGACCCGGTTGCCGGTTGCATCGATATTGACCAGTTCACCGTTCAGGGTCAACGCGTTGCAGCCGGACAGAAACAGATCACAGGTCAGCTGGCGGCGCATGACGGCGATCCGTTCTTCACGGGAAAGGCCGGGGGCCGAGTGATTGAGAATTTCTTTGCCCTGTTCATGCAGCAGTTGTTCAACGCCAAGGCCGACAACCGACATTGAACCGCCAAAGCCGACTGTAACGGCATCAGCCGCTTCGGTAAGAATGTATTCCCCGGCATCCTGAGCCGTGGCGCAGAAGCGGGCGGTGAAGCCGTTTTTCTCCAACGACTCCACCGCTTTCCGGCACTTCTGTTCATGAGTCCAGCTGATCAGTTCTTCCGTCATTCCCATGGCAGCCTACTTGACAATTTTGATTGATTTGATAGTGACGGGGTTTTCCGGAACATCCGGGAAACCACGCGTTACCGTTTTCGTGGCGGCAATCTTGTCCACCACATCCATGCCTTCTATTACTTTTCCGAATACGGCATAGCCAAAACCTTGCTGAGATGTATCGCGCTGGTTGAGGAAACCGTTGTCCACAACGTTGATGTAAAACTGGGCTGTTGCGGAGTCCACAATACCGGTACGTGCCATTGCGAGAGTTCCGCGCTGATTTTTCAAGCCATTGCCGGCTTCATTTTTTATTGGGGCATTCGTCGGTTTCTGTTTGAGATCTGCGGTAAAACCGCCACCCTGAATCATAAAATTAGCGATGACCCGATGGAAAATGGTGCCGCTGTAAAATCCGCTTTTAGTATATTCGAGAAAGTTCTTAACGCTGATGGGCGCTTCTTTTTCGAACAGTTCAATTTTTACATTTCCGAAATTGGTTTCCATTATGACAACCGGATTTTTCTTTCCTTCAGCACAGGCAATGCCCGCAACAAGACAGACGAGAGTTATGGCGCTCAACAACTTTTTAAACATGACATCCTCCGGACAATTTGTTTTTATTCAGATTAGAACTATACGGCAAGCTCTGTAAAAGATCAATGCTGGCCTGCACCCTGCACCAGCTCTGCCAGACATTTAATAAAGGTCGGAGAACTATTGAGCGACTCCATCCGCCTGAAATCGGCAATTCCGAGCTTATGGGCTTCCTCCCGATATTCGATATCGATTTCGTGCAGCGTCTCGATATGGTCGGAAACGAAGGATAGCGGCACCATCAGTACCTCTTTGTGTCCCAGAGCGGCAAGTTCCTTCAGTTTGTCATCGGTCGAAGGTTCCAGCCACTTGACCGGCCCGGCCCGCGATTGAAACGCCAGGTGATGGGATACGTCATTGAAGCGTTCCATAGTCAGCTTGACTGTGGCCTGAATGTGGTCGAGGTAGGGATCGCCTTCATCAATAAATGATTGGGGCAGTGAGTGCGCCGAAAAGAACAGCTGCACTTTGGAGCGGTCAGGAAATCCGGCCAAACCCTGCTCGATTTTTTCTGCCAACGCCTGGATATAGAGCGGGTGATCAAAAAAGTGGCGCACACAGGAGAGGGTCATCTTGTTCTTGGAACGGGCCAGACAACGTTCCAGCTCATTAAAGCTGGACCCGGATGTGGCCCGGGAGTAGTGGGGATACAGCGAAAGAGCGATGATGCGGCTGATACCTTCCTGCCGGATCGCCGTCAAGGCCTCTTCGGTGAACGGATTCCAGTAGCGCATCGCGACAAAACAGCGGTAATTACTGCCAAGCTGTTCCTGCAGCGCGGCGGCCTGCTGCTCGGTCAATGCGCGCAACGGCGATTTCCCGCCTATCTGGCGATAGTTTTCGCGCACTTTCGGTTCCCGCTTCTTGACGATTCTACGGGCGATCAGCGGCTGGAGAAAGGCCGGGCCGATCTTGATGATGTCCCGATCAGCAAAGAGGTTCAACAGAAAAGGTTTTACCGCATCGAGCGAATCCGGCCCCCCCATTTGCAGCAGCAGAACGGCAGTTTTGTCAGACATATGTTACGACCTTATCATGGTCAGCAGCATTTTGAACGGCTTGACCGCTTTCAGTTCATGAGGAATGTTGGCCGGCATGATAATCAACTGCCCGGCGGACACCGTCTGCGGTTCACCATTAATAACCACTTCCGCTTCTCCGTCAACCACCTGAACAACAGCATCAAACGGCGCGGTATGTTCGCTCAGCCCCTGCCCGGCGCCGAAAGAAAACATCGTCAGCGTGCCGATCTTCTTGTCGATCAGTGTTTTGCTGACAACCGAACCATCCTGATATGCAACCAATTCACTCAATGTTAACGCCGTGCCGATTAATTCCATACACACTCCGATCAGATTCAAACAATTAGTGCAGCTGGTCTATACTAGCGCATTAGCCAAAAAAAACAAGGGCGGATAACCGAAGTTTTCCGCCCTTGTTTAAACAGACAATTACAGAGATGCGATGTACGGCTTAGTACATTCCGCCGCCCATACCACCCATGCCGCCCATACCACCAGGCATACCGCCACCCATACCGCCGCCGGCAGAATCATCTTTCGGCTTTTCAGCGATCAATGCTTCTGTTGTCAGCATCAGACCGGCGATGGAAGAAGCGTTCTGAAGAGCGCTGCGCGAAACTTTGGTCGGGTCGATAATGCCGGCTTTAATCATATCG
>JANXZX010000168.1 GCA_025355325.1 Geobacteraceae bacterium | reverse complement strand
GCTGCCGAGAAAAAACAATTCGCCGAGCTTTTTGCAACCCTGCTTGAAAACTCCTACGCCGGGAAGATCGAATCGTACAACAATGAAAAGATCATCTACATCAAAGATAGTGTAGAAGATGACTATGCTGAAGTAAAATCCAAGGTGATAACCGCGGCCAGAGACGAGTTTACTCTTGATTACCGTTTGTTCAAGCAGAACGGCAAATGGATGGTGTATGATGTTATTATTGAGGGTGTCAGCCTTGTCTCGAACTATCGCAGCCAATTCAACAAAATTATCACCGCTAACGGCTACGACAAGCTTGTAAAAAAACTTCAGAGTAAAAGCGAGGAATTAAAGGCACCATAACCGGTGTGAATTATCTTGACACCCGCTTTATGGCTGTGATAAACGACTCGGGCACACAGTTTCGGAAGTTTTTGCAGAACGTTGCAAGTAGCACGTGTTTGACCAGGCTTTGCGCTTTTCCTGCATCAGACTCCAGAAACTTAAGCGGTAACCAAACGCTCCGGCGCAAGACCGGACAAAAAAAGGAGGCAGGAAATGGCACAAGGAAAAGTTAAATGGTTTAACGACACAAAAGGTTTTGGCTTCATCGAGCAGGAAGGCGGGGAAGATGTTTTTGTCCATTTCTCTGCAATTGCCGGAGACGGCTTCAAATCACTTGCAGAAGGCGATGCAGTGACATTTGAAATTACCCAGGGGCCTAAAGGTCTTCAGGCAGCAAACGTAATCAAGAAGTAATTGCCGCTTGGCGCACCTCTTGAATATTTTAAAACCCGCTGATATCAGCGGGTTTTTTTTGTGACCGTTTTTTTACGCAGTGCCGGTGAACTCCTCTGGCTTTCAGTCCCGCCACCCCACAACAACTTCGCATCAGCTTCACGCCCCAACTCCTTCAAAGCCTCAATCACCTTGGCACGTTCCGTCGGCAGATGCCACAAAAGCAGAGCTTTCTGTAGCCCCTTTTCACGATCACTGGTGGCAATATAGACACGTTTCCCGTTCATTGGATCAATTCCGCTGTGGAATATGCAAGTGGCAATGGTGCCCGGAGTAGGGGTAAAATCCTGAACCTGCTCCACTTTTATCGCCATTTTTTTGAGAATCAGCGCCAGTTCAAACATATCAGCCAGCGTACAGCCGGGATGCCCCGAAATAAGGTACGGCACAATGTACTGACGTTTACCGGCCCGGTCACTCTCCTCACGAAACCGGGCAAGGAAAGTTTCAAACGCTTTCTTTCCCGGCTTGCGCATGATATCGGTCACATGCTCCACCAGATGTTCCGGAGCTATTTTGAGCAGGCCGCTGACATGGTGCCCCGTCAACTCTCTGAAATATGCCGGCTGTTTCTCAAGCAGATCATACCGGACCCCGGATGATACCGCCGTATGCCGCACCTCATCCAGTGCGCGAACCGCCTGTAGCAGCGACGTTGCTGCCGCATCACTGGTGCACAGGTTCTTACAGATCTGGGGGAAAAGACAGCTTTCACGCAGACATTTCTTCATGGCGTCGACATTGCCGCACCCAAGTCCATACATGTTGGCAGTCGGTCCACCAACATCGCTGATAGTACCGCGAAACCAGGATTTACGGGTCAGAGCCGATATTTCAGCAAGAATGGAACTCTTACTGCGAGACTGGATCGTTTTGCCCTGATGCATGGTGATGGCGCAGAACGCACACCCTCCGAAACAACCCCTATGACTGGTGATGGAGGTTTTGATCTGTTCCCAGGCGGGAATTGTTTCGAGATACGACGGGTGAGGGCTCTTTTCAAACGGCAGGGCATAAACGGAATCCATTTCCTGCTCAGTCAGCGGAAAAGCCGGGGGATTGCAGATCAGCGCCCGATTAGCGTGTTGCTGTGCAACTATCTGCGCTGACCACGGGTTCTGTTGCAGATATACCAACCGGAAAGCTTCTGCAAATTTCTCTTTGGAGGAAGATGTTTCCTCATAAGACGGGATTTCGACATGAGCACCGTTTCCAACGCGACCGATATATGCGCTGCCCCGCACATCACGTAGTTCCTCCAGCGTCTGACCATCTTTCATCCTCTGCGCTACTTCCAGAATCGCCCGTTCGGCCATGCCGTATATCAGCAGATCTGCTTTGGCATCAAACAGGATAGAACGCCGCACCTTGTTTTCCCAAAAGTCGTAATGGGCAAAGCGGCGCAGTGACGCTTCAATTCCTCCGATCACAACCGGCACGTCTTTAAAGGCTTCCTTCAGGCGGGAGGTATACACCATAATGGCACGGTTGGGGCGTGCGCCGTGGCGGTTGCCGGGGGTATAGGCATCATCATGCCGCAACTTGCGTGCCGGTGTATAGTGGGCCACCATCGAATCCATGGCACCGGCCGAAACGGCAAAGAACAACCGGGGACGACCAAGAGCCATGAACGGCTCTTTTGAACGCCAGTCCGGTTGCGCAATAATGCCGACCCTGAAGCCGTGGCTTTCGAGCCAGCGGGCCAGCAGCGGCACTCCGAAAGCGGGATGATCAATATAGGCATCACCACTGACGAAGATGACGTCCAAATCTTTCCAGCCCCGCTTGCTGACTTCTTCCTGTGTGGTGGGAATAAACATCAAATTCTCTCTACAAACGTTGGAAAGCCGCGTTTGTTACGGAAATAACGCCAGGCCGTCCAATCCCATAGTTTCCGGAAAACCACAGACCAGGTTCATATTCTGTACCGCCTGACCGGAAGCCCCTTTTATCAGGTTATCGATAGCGGAAACGAGTATGATCCGACCGGTACGTGCATCAACCAGCGGAGCAATGTCGCAGAAGTTGGAGCCATGCACAAACGCAGTGGAAGGCAGATTTCCATTGGTAAGTATCCGCACAAACGGCTCGCCATCATAGAATTCCCGATACAACTTGGCGATCTTTTCGTTGGTGATCTTCTTTTTTGAGGTTGCATATATAGTCGAGAGAATACCCCTGTCCATCGGTACCAGATGCGGCGTAAAGGTGACTTGCAACGATTCGCCGGCCAACAGGGAGAGCTCCTGTTCAATCTCGGGTGTATGCCGATGGACTCCGCCAACTCCATATGCCTTAAAACCCTCATTCACTTCGCAATACAGGCTGTCAACCTTGGCAGCACGTCCAGCACCGGTTACGCCGGAAGCAGAATCGGCAATGATGCTGGATAGCTCGACAAGTCCTTTTTTCAGCAATGGAGCCAGCGCCAGAATAATGCTGGTGGGATAGCAGCCCGGATTTGCAACCAGCTTTGCCCCTCTGATTTTGGCCCGCCTGATCTCCGGCAAACCGTAAACCGCCTTCTTCAGGTTGGCAGGATTCAGATGCGGTTCATACCACTGCCCGTACACTGCCGGGTCGGTAAGCCGGTAATCTGCCGACAGATCAATGACCTTTTTTCCCAATTTCAGAAAAGTCGGCACAACCTCCATGGCCGCCTTGTGGGGCAGTGCGGTGAAGATGATATCCGCCTTTTCGGCAACCCGTACCGGCTCCAGATTTTCCAGCACAACGTCACAGCGTGACCTGAGAGTCGGGAATACGTCGGAAATTTGTTTACCGGCACTCTGTTCGGAAGTCAGGCAGGTTACCGCCACCTCCGGATGGCAGTGGAGAAGACGAATCAACTCTAGCCCGGTGTAGCCACTTGCTCCGACAATAGCAACATTCAACATGGTAAAGCTCCTTTCAAAGAAAAAAGGGGAAACCCTTGCGGATTTCCCCTTGTATCATACCAGTGATGCCTAATCCAGCGATTAACGCTTGGAGAACTGGAA
>JANXZX010000159.1 GCA_025355325.1 Geobacteraceae bacterium | reverse complement strand
CCCCAATCGGGTGGGTACTGACGGATGTCGATTGTGCTGTCAACCATCTGAGCGATCCAGATGCCCGAGATGTCGCCATCAGTGTACTTAGCTATACCCATCCCGTAGGGAGCGAGGAATACACCCGCGTCCATACGAATCGCGCCCCACTCGACCACATTGGACCAGGGGCTAGTGCCGTCCTTGTTCGAGGCATGAAGCTTAAAACGGTAGTTCCGAGTTGGGTCCAAAGTGAGGAGTAGCTCTCGAACAGAGCCGTTACCGATTGTTTGAAATGGGTTATACATTACTCGCCACCCTATAGGTTCTCAAGAAGTATTTGGAAGCTGCCATCAAGCGAGCCACTACTGCTGATGTAGATGGTGTGGAGACCGGGCATGGTGGTATGAAACTCGTAGACAAACCCAGTTGTAGCGGATCCAAGGGTAGTGCTGCTGAGTAGGGCGGATCCTGAGAAGCCTCCAGTCGGGTCGATCAGAGCAATCGTTAAGGAGAGGGCGTCTTCACACACCACTGTTACGCGGTAGACGTGGGCGTTTAAAAGGTTAGCGGAGAAGGCACGAGATGGAGACCCGCTGTGGTGTGGGTCGGTTGCTCGGATGAAGCCGTGAGTCTCCTGGTTAAACGGTAGATTCCATGGGGCAGATTGACGCGGATTGTACTGCACGGGCCACGTTCCGTACTCTAGCTTGAACCCGGCCGCACCAGAGAAGTCATCAACATAGAATGTGTTGACATTGGAACCCTGAGTGAGAAAGAGAGGGGCGTTGAACGCGGTGCGGGTACCGATCCCCTGTCCCCCGTTCATGGTGTCATCCCGGTATATATCGCCCATAATGGTTGTAACGTTGCCAGTGATTAAACTGTAGGCTCTGATGTAGATGGTATCGACAAATACAAGTTGTGAGCCATGCACCGCAACCCCGCTTGGACTTATCGCAGAGGCGGGTCCAGTGGGGGTTCCTGGGAAGCCTTGCTGACTGTCCCAGGACGAGAACGTGCTGATGTCCACCGTACCGGTTGTCGGCAGGAGAAGACTACTTCTACGATCAGTGTCGTAGGTGTCCCTCAGTCGATATAAACGGAGCCCCACGGCCCCTGCGGGGACCACGGGAAGCGTAACCACGGGAGAGACCGTGGACGCAGTAAGGGGTGACCCAGCCGATTCGATTCCGTTGGCGTCCTCTGCGGTGCAAGCGAAGAAGTAGGTTCCGGCCCCTCCGGTCACCATAGGGGCCGCTGGGGTGGCACTCAAACCCTGGTGGGCTCCCAAACCATCAAATTTGATATAATGACTATTCGATCCGGAACGAACCAGGGTAGTGACTTGACCATTCTTGATCATTCGGAGGGTACTGCCTCCCCAGTCTCCAACATAAATCGTATCGTCTGGACCGACCGTGATACCCTGTACTTGGCTGAATCTGGCGTTGATGCTGTCACCATCTTGATGGCCGGAGGTGTTTATCGTAGAGCCCGGAACGCCATAGGGCGTGGTGACAACCCCGCCTGGAGTGATCATGCGAATGCAAGTGTCATCCGCCACCCATAGGTTGCCCAGAGAATCGAACGACAGACCTTGTGGATCTTTAAAACGAGCAACCACACCGATACCGTCGGTGATGGTATTGATAACTGGACCGGGCCACCCGACCGTACTGGTTGCACCGGTGTCCATATTGAACACATCGACGCTCACACCGAACACGGAGCCAGAGATGTAGAAGTTGGGACCGGCGAAGGTTTCGACCACGCCATTTCGGATGCGACGAATGCTACTGCTGTTATCAGCGAAGTAAATGTCACCATTCGAAGCCTTGGTCATACCGTGGCCATACGCACTGATCTTGGCTGTGGCGACCGGGCCGTTTAAGAACCGTGGGTTTACCATGGAGACGCCGGGGGCAAAGTAGTCGAACAGTTCCCCCGTGCTCAGATTGAGCCGCTTCATGCACTCGTTTTCACTGATGTAGAGGAACCCATCGTTGCCCAACACAGCAGCGCCGGGAGCATTAAGCTGGTTGGTGCCAAGCAGGCCGTTAACCGAACCGCTGGACCCCGGCTGCCCAGCCAGTAGAGTGACTTTCCAGTCGGTGATCGGAGTGGGTCCAGGGCGAACCAGAACCGTCTTGGTGACGCCGTAGTGCCGTCCCAGCACGGTCGTGATGTTGCATGACAATAGGACCGCATCCATATCGGCACCGGGCTGAATGGTCACCTCACGCTGATCGAATGGACCGACAAACGAGCCGCCCATCACTCGCCACAGGTAGGTGGGAGCAGG
>JANXZX010000149.1 GCA_025355325.1 Geobacteraceae bacterium | reverse complement strand
GGTGCGCGAGCTGGCGCCTGATTTCGTGGTGCCGAATGTCTGGGCGTACGATATCCGCTTTGACTACCGGTACGATACCCAATTTTCTCCGGTTGCGCTGGAAAGGTGGAATATTGAAAAAGAAGTTTATTACAAGTATCTGGAACTTCAAAACGAATTCAATCCGACACTGGGTAGACTGTTTGCGAACGATTAAAAGAGGATTTGGCATTCCATATGTGTGGTGTAAACCATTTGGGCGTCACGAATGTACGCTGAAATTTTATAAAGGAGAATAAAATGAACAGACTGCTATTGATTATCTGTCTACCACTCATCATTGCTTCGACGTCTAGCGGAGGAGAATTAACCGCCACCCCGACAACTGCAAAGCAGGGGGTATCCTCCACTCAAAAGTATATTACATGGACCGGAGTAAGCAGCATCAAAATTGACGGAGCTATGTACTCAAGTCCCTACACCGTACCTGTTGGCAGGAAGTTCATGACCGTTAAAATTTCTGGTGGTGCCGGCGGGGGAGCAGGAAATAATGGCGAGTTGCGAGAGTTTGCCGGACTGCCAATCAGTGAAACCCCCTACACAATAGTTCTTGGTCAACCTGGTCAGCAAGGAGATGATGTCCCTGGACGTCGTGGTGGAATTATAAGCGGTGGCGGCGGAGGAGGTGGGGCTTCGACCATTAAAAACAATGGCACATATGTAGCCGGTGCAGCCGGTGGCACCGGTGCAGATGGCGTCCCGGCCAAAAGCAGCCAGGATTTCGCATCCGGTGGTGCAGGGGGAGGTGGTGACGTGGCCGGACGCCCCGGCGATACTGCTGATTGTGTTAACAGTGACTGTAACAGTGGCGGTGGTTCAGGTGGTTTGGTCAACACCGGCGGACTTCCAGTTGGTGGTTCAGTGATCGGCACCGGGAACGGATATCTTGAAATAATTACTCAATAACGTGTGGCATTGATAACTTATCTCAGCTTCTTCAACATCAAAAACGGCAGCTTCCAATAATACATCAGACTTATCCTGGTGAAGCAGTCGTTGTTGCAGTAACAATCCCCATGGCTGATCGATTGGCATTGCAGTAGTGCCTTCCGGCTGTTCCAGATCTCTTCGAATGAACTGGTGCGAAGATTGCCGAGTGGCGGCAACAGCGGACAGGCACGAACATCGCCGTTGGCGTCAACCATACACGCTATGCTGCCGGCGCGACAGGGGACTATCTGGCGTGCAGTAAAATTTGATTGCACCAGTGTGTCCCGGTACACCTTGTCGTATATACGCCGCAACAGTGATTTGTTTGTCCTTCCCTGCAGGGCTTCGATGGTTTTTTCCAGATCCATTCTTTCCGGAATCGCCAAGGCCACATCACGCGGATTCCCGGTAATGATGTTGAATTCCAGCCGTGTCTGAAAAGTATCAAGTACAAAACGGGCAAGTGATGGGAGTTCCTTCCAATTGACGTTGTTGATGGTGGCGTTGAAAGTGAGAGTCAAGCCCGGTAGTTCCGCTTCCATGGCTTTAAGCCGCTGGCTGGTTTCCATGACTTTTTCGAATGATCCCGGTGTACGGATCAGATCATGTGTTTCCTGAAATCCGTCCAGTGAAAGCATGATGTTGAGGTGAAGATCGGGGCATGCAGCCAGGATTGAACTCACCGTAGAACAGATGCTGTCCGGCGCGAAACCATTGCTTGGAATGCTGATGGCGGTTACATGGTTGTTGACGGTAAACAAGCGGCATATTTCCACCAGATCTTTGCGCAGAAACGGCTCCCCCCCGCCAAGAGCCAAGGATTCGACGGTTCCCAGCGTCGCTGAAAACCTGGCAATCTCATCGAGAGTCAGGTCGTTTTTCGGGTTGCCCCACACGTCGTCACCACAGTGACGGCAGGCCATGTTGCAGCGGGTGGTTATGGTAAAAATAACAACCGGCGGCGACGCAGGGCGTACACCCGCGATGCCGTATTTGATCAGCCTCCATAAGGGTTTCATAATATTCATGTACTATTCTCCGGGCCGAATCCGGCAGTCAGTTCTATTCAATGCGTTTTCTTGCGAGTGTCCACACGGTTAATGGATAGTCCTCCGTTGTGAACGACTTGAATCCCAAATTTTTCCACTTAAAGCCGGAAGAAATTTCCAGAGCGTCCATTGTTGACGGCTCCAGGCTGTTGACCAGTTTTATGCACTCTTCATACATGACAACCCTGATTCAGTCTCTGGTTTTACACCCGATGCGGTTCAGAAATATTCTGATGGATTCTTTCTGTTCTATAGTAAGAAAGTCAAGCATGTCGAACTCCGAAATTCACAGGTGTACGTACGATTGTGGTTACTGACAAAAAAAGTTGCAAGCGGAAACAATTCACCAGTAACACCCCTTTTCAACAATATCCTTGTTTGCAGGGGTCTCTAACTCCCCAGGCCGTATCCAGTGTTCATTGAAAAGTTTCGCGGTGGAGTCGGCAAATTCCTTCTCCCACCTTCTCCCTTTAACGCCAAAAAGGATCTGGGTGACCCCTCCCAGATGAATTGCCTGTTTTCCCAGGCCTTTGGCAAAAGCAGCAAGAGACAGGCCGTAGGCGCCGGCTCCGATAATGCAGACGTCAAAGTCCACTTTGGTAATTTCGTCGCACATATGGTGGTACGCATCGAACCAGCTGGCGAAATCTACCTTGGAACCTGCTATTGATTGCACCGCCTTGATGGTTTTTAGCTCGAATTCCGGCAGAACGTCCGGAGTGGGAAAGAGGAGATGGCGCTTTTCCTTGTACTGCTTCTCAATGGATTCGGCAAAAGGGTGAACGACCAGCACTTTTTTACCGGCCAGTCTGCTACTCCACGGATGCGGAAACCGGAAAGGTTCAAGACACCAGAGTTCTACCAGTTCAGCGTCCGGGCAATGATTGTTGCACAGGACACTCTCATATTTGTTGAACCAGACGGCCATAATGTCAACCTGTTTCAACTGCTTCAAGTACATTTCCGCAAAGGCGTCAAGCGAGGCGTCATCGTCCGGAAAAAATCCGGATAAATTAGCCATGTCATATCGAACCTGTGTACTATAGGGCTTCTTTCCGCCATTCCTTTTTTCGAGAAAAAAACGGACGCAAGACAGTTCCGTTGCGCCGATACGGGCAATCATCAGCGGTTTGTCCCGCGCAATCATTGCTCCAATGCGCTTATGACCTTCCTGCTCGAACAGGATGCGCCGGTTATAGAGAGGTGCGCGCCATTTGATTATGTCCTGATAGGTGACGATATTCATCCGCTCCAAGGCTCCCGGAAAGCGATTGATGTAAATCATGGCACGTTTTATGTTATCGGCGATGAGGCTCATTTGAATATGTGACTTTCAATACCAACCATGGATGGTAACAACTCCGGGTAATGGACATATGGCTAAAATGGTGGGACAAAGACTGCAAGAACAATTATTTGAATCAATCAAGCTCAAAGGTATTTTTATAATCAATGCCAAGTTTTTCGTCCTGGGCAGCTTTTTCAAGATAACAGTTGCCGATGGCCAGTGATTCGATATCAGTTCCCATGAAACAGCGGAAAGCATCTTCAGGAGTGCAGATAATAGGTTCTCCCCGCACGTTGAAACTGGTGTTGACAATAACCGGGCAGCCGGTTCTTTCTTTAAAAAGACTTATTAGTTTGTGATATCGAGGATTTGTTTCCTTGTGGACGGTCTGGATTCTGGCCGAGTAATCCACATGGGTTACGGCAGGAATCTCCGAACGTACCACATTGAGCTTGTCTATACCAAAAAGCTGCAGCTCCTGTTCAGACATGCGACGGCGTTTTTCTTCTACCACATCCGCAACAAGCAGCATATAAGGGCTGTCAACCGCAAGTTCAAACCATGTGTCAACATCTTCCCGTAACACGGAAGGGGCAAATGGCCGAAATGACTCCCTGAATTTTACCTTCAGATTCAGTTGGGCCTGCATTGCTGCTGAACGGGGATCGCCAAGGATCGAGCGCGCTCCGAGCGCCCTCGGGCCGAACTCCATGCGGCCATAAAACCAGCCGACCGCTTTCCCGGCAATCAGGTCGTCAACGCTCCGTTTAAGTATCTCCTCATCTGATAGAACTTCAAAAACGGCACCAAGCTCCCGGATTCGCGTCTCTATTTCTGTTTGAGTAAACGCCGGTCCCAGATAGGCACCCTTCATCCTGTCGGAAACCCCATCCGCAGGCGTGCGCTCAGCGCCGCAATGGAGGTGGTATGCAGCCAGGGCTGCCCCCAGCGCTCCGCCAGCGTCACCTGACGCAGGTTGGATCCAGATCTTCTCAAAGACCTTCTCACGGAGAATTCTGCCGTTCGCCACACAATTGAGTGCAACGCCTCCCGCCAGACAAAGATGCTTCTGTCCCGTTTCTCTGGCGATGTTTCTGGCCATTGCAAGGATAATCTCTTCGGTTACCACCTGTATGGATGCAGCCAGATCCATGTGCCGTGCGGTAAGTGGCTCATCGGGCCGGCGGGCTGCCCCCCCGAACAGGGCATCAAACCGGGTATTGGTCATGGTGAAACCGGTGCAGTAGTTGAAATAATCCATATTGAGGCGGAATGAGCCGTCTTCTTTGATATCTACAAGGTTGTTGCGGATCAGGTCCGCATGGCGTGGAGTGCCGTATGGAGCCAGGCCCATCAGCTTGTATTCGCCGGAATTTACCTTAAAGCCGGTGTAATAGGTGAATGCGGAATAGAGAAGACCCAGGGAATGCGGAAAGTTAATTTCACGCACGACCTTAATATCTTTGCCTTTCCCGACGGCAACGGTGGTTGTTGCCCATTCGCCGACTCCGTCCATAGTCAGTATCGCAGCTTCGTGAAAGGGTGATGGGTAGAAAGCGCTTGCAGAATGGCTCAAGTGGTGTTCGGAAAAAAGCAGAATCTTTGTGAGTTCATCGCGTGTGCCATGAAGCGAGAGTTCGCGCAATAGTGTGTCTTTGAGAAAAAGTTTGTCCTTGACCCAGAGCAACATCGATGTGCAAAACGACTTGAAGCCCCGGGGAGCAAAGGCGATGTATGTTTCCAGCAGTCGCTCAAATTTCAGAAACGGCTTGTCATAAAAGACAACGTGATCAAGATCGGCATATGAGATGCCAGCCTCACTCAGGCAATATTCCAGGGCGTGGTGTGGAAAGCGGTCATCATGCTTCTTCCTGGTAAAGCGCTCTTCGTGGGCTGCGGCAACAATATCCCCATCACGGACCAGCGCACAGGCACTGTCATGATAATATGCGGAAATCCCCAGTATATTCATAGATTACCTAAAACAGGGTGTAAATAAACGGTGCAACGACGGAGTTTTGCGTTGCAATAAGCAGAAGCGTAAACAGCACCATGATGAAAATTATGGGAAAGAGCCAATACTTTTTGCGCTGCATGAGAAATGCGATAAATTCTTTGATGAATTCCATTCTGAATCCTCCTCAATACTGGTTTCGAAAGGTTTCTTTCCATGTGCTGCTCTCAGGGCGAGTGATCCAGTAGGTCGGACGCTTGCTGTCCAGGCGCAGATTCAGAACATCCTTGCCGAACAACTTGAGCGCCATGGCTGTCGGGATCACTGCCACAATATATACCAGGCCAAACACCACGGGATTGGTGAATCTGTGCATGAAATTGCCAATCCGGATCAGCAGTGTGACAATCACACGAAGCGGTCTGGTTTCATACCACGCAGAAATGGCCATGATTATTGCAACAATAAGAATGGCCGAATGTTGTTTCCCCCGAATAGCCAGGAAAGCGTATAGTACCGCAACAATTATTGCCAGCAGAAATCCGGATCTTCGGTAGTTAATGCCATCTTCCCGGCTCATCTCATGGTAGCCCATAGTAGTTTTCCTTATATCATTATTCACGTTACGTGTTGTTGTGTGCTTTATGATGTATTAATTTTTGCGGGTGATATGTGTACTGTTTTGCGGTTTGCTGGATCCGATTTGCGATCATGTGTGCAAATTTATTGCCGCCCTTTCGGGAAAAATGGCCGTCATCGACAAAATCGTCCGCCTCCCAATGTTCGACCGTTACTTCTTTAAGTACCGCGCAATCTCCGTCGTTTTCCCGGCATACGGCACACATCTTTCCGTTGAATTTGTCGAGCAATGCCGGCATGGCATCATCTTCGATATGGGGTGTCCATACTCTGCTTCCTGTTTTGCCTTTAAAGTCGGAGTAATTCAGTATCTGGGGGACAAATAGCGCATACGCGTGCATGTTTTTCACCAGTATCTTCATGGTGTTTAGGTTGCGCTCATAGAGCCTGTCCACATAGGGGTCCGGGTCCCTGCTGTCCATTCCGCCTGACGCAAATCGCCGGTCAGTACGATGATCCAGTCGTTTATCGATGAAGTGCATAATTGCGGAGATCTCGCTCAGTCGTTCAAATATGGTATGCCCAGTCCAGACAGGCACCTGCAGGCTTTTGTACTGCATCATGCCATGAGAGAGATAGTCGGACCCCAGGTTTGTATCGTGGTAATTGCGGATGTCATTCCATCCCTCATACATAACGACGAAATCCGGCTTGGTTTCCGGAACTATCAGCGCCAGTTGAATGATCGCCTCAACTGTTGAATATCCCGGAACCCCGTAGTTGATTACGGAATAGTTTTCTCCCAGAGTGCTTTGCAACAGTGCGGGCCATGTGTCCAGATCTGAAAGACCTGTGCCAAAAGTCGTTGAGCCACCCAACACCGCAACCTTGATCGTGTTGTCAGAAAATGGTTTGCCGGTATTCCTAGTATGTTCTCCAGTCGATGTAATGATTTTATTTCCATGAGTAACGGCAACGTTATTTTTTGGCCTGCCAACAAGGTACGGATGAAGTTCGAACAATCTCCGATGTATGGAACTGTATACCGGGTACCCTTTCACAATATAGAATATTAATTGCCCGCATAATTCAATAGTTCCGATGAAAAGGCATATAATGAACAAGTTGATAGAAATCAATTTTATTGTGTGCTTCATGAAAAGATGACCTCAAAAAAAATGAATGGATTACCCTTATTTGCAGTTAGTCGGAACGTTAGGTTATGCCGAAAAAAGCTCTTTTATACAGGTTGAGCAAGTCCCGCCGCAACAGGCACGGAATAACGACTATGGATACAGCTTGTGCAAGCATGTACGAATAGGCCGCGCCCAGCGCTCCGAAAGTTCTTATCAATACGGCATTGGAGGCTATGCCAATCATTGCAGCGGCAAATGTGCTTATCAGGGTAACAGTGCGCACATTTTTATTGATAATCCAGAGTTCCTGCGCAAAGCCCTGAAAAATAAGTATATTTACAAATACATGGACACTGAGAATGACTGCGGAGTGTTTGTACTGTGAGCCATACATTAATGTAATCAACCATGGGGATGCAAACGCGATAATCGTTGCCCCAAATACCGATAATATGGCAAACACACGGAATATAATCACTAATGCATCTTCATAGAGTCTCTCATCCTGACTCATTCTGCGGGCAACAAAAGGTGCCAGGCTGATGATAAGTATTGATGGCAGTACAGTCAATGCCTGTGAAATCGGGAGGGCGACTGCGAATATTCCAAGTTCCCGTTCCCCCAGCATTTCTCTCAGCATGATCTGATCTATTCTCATAAATATTGTAATCATGAAACTGCAGGCAATAAACGGCCAACAGAGGTTTAAGAGAATCTTCGCCTGCGTTAAGGTGGCATTCCAGCGAGAAGGTGTTGGAAAACGGCGATAAGCAGTAACAAGGCCCAGCGCGGTGGCGGCGCATTCGAGACATATAACCCCGGCAAAGGCAATAAGCGGGGCTTTCAAGAGCAGAAGTGTGATTTTTATTCCGTTTGAAAAAAGATACGCGACCAGTTTTACCGCAACTGTCCTTTTGCTCTGACTTTGACTCTGAAACCAAAGGTCAACTGTTTCAGAAGAGCGAAATACCATGGTTCCGCCAATAACAAATGTGAGTAAAAAAAGCTCCTGCTCTTTTGGGTGGATGATTAACATCAGGCTTGAAGAGGACAACCAAGCGGCAAAACCAATAATCAAGCGGAGCCAAAGGGTGGTGCCCAGTATGACGGAAGCCTCCCCTCGCTCTTGAGCAATATCGCGCACGATGAATCCATCAGCCTGAAGGTCGGCAACGACCTGAAAAAAGGCGACAAAAGAAAGTACATAGGCAAGTTGCCCGAATTGAACAGGACCGAGATAACGTGCCATCCAGGCGCCTATGGTAAGGCCGATAACGATGCGAAAGATTTTGTCAACCAGCAGCCATCCGGTATTTCCGATTGTTCTCTGTAGATCTTGTCGTCCTTTTAGCCATTCCTTAAGTATATCAGGCAGATATGTGGTCCACCATGCGTTCATGGAGTCTTGCATCCATATTTTACCTGGTTGTTTGTCACAGTCTGTCCTTGGTCCGCACAGTTAATTGCGGACATCGCTTCATTTAAAGAGGGCCAGCCTGACTGGACATTATCTGACCAATAGTCCGGGACCGGCCGATAGCCATGTGGGGCGGAGTGTGACGACAAGGCTGTGACGCCGGGAGGCAGCCATTCCTGAATATTCGAGCAGCGGGAAAACACCACGGTTCGGCAGCCCATAAATGCCGCCAGGTGCATCGGGCCGGAGTCGTTGGTGATGACATATCGGGATTTGTACAGGTGCGTCACCAGATTCTTCCATTGCGGCCTTTGCACCATGTTTTCAGAAACTCCTGGAGGCAGGGTATCGTTTGGCCCGGCAAAAATCTCAACCCGATTTCCTGCGTTTTCAATGAGCTCTGCCAATTCTGCAACAAGGGGATATTGTTTGGAGCGCCATTGGGCGCCAACGTGAATTACAATGGGGGCATCCCTTTGTTTCTCAGGGTGAGCCAAATAAGTTTTTTCGATTTCGCCGAGCGAAACTCCGGCGGCTTCCGCCCAGGCATGATAGCGATTACGCACCTTCAGAAACCCAAGTTTGAAAGGCAGGTCAACCAGTGGTATTTTTCGGGCACAAAATGGCAGCCATCCGGAAAATTTGAAGGATGTACCTCTAAATATCCGTCGCGCTGCGATCAAATCACGAATGTCTCCGCGAATGCTGATGACTTCGGATATCTGGTGCGTGTCAATTTTAAATGAATCTGCCACCGAGGCGGCTTCACCGAGAGAGAAAAACTTTTTGTTGGTCCGCCAAACATAGGGAAGATCCAGAGGAAGTAAATTGAGGGAGCCCTCGGATGCCAGCGTCAATACTTCGTGCCAGCGGCTGTTGCATGCGAGTATAATACGGTTAGGGGCGAGCCTGGCAACTGAGGCGGCGATGATGGCATCACCGAGGTTCCAGGGCTCGAAAAGTAAAATCAAGCCAACACTCCGGCTATCTTTGTTTTTTATAGAGAGCCGGAGTATATCCGGGCACCTTCATGGTGAACTGATTGCCTTTCAATTGTACTCCGTAGACAATTGGTGCTTTAGACCAGTCGTTTTGCGAATTTCCCATCATAGCCAACATAATGTCCATTCCCTTTAGCTCAGGTTTTCTTGCTAAGGCAGCCTCCACTTCAGTCTTGGCCGGATTTACTTTGTACCGGAAGGGAGCCGGCATATTGGCTGAAATCATTTTCCCGTCAACCGTGAATTCTATCTGCTGACCAACGAAGGGACATGGCTTTCCCTCACTGTCAAGAGCGTTTTCAATAAGTGTCCATTTGCCAATCAATGCTGAATTGTCCAAGGCTAGTGCTGCCGAAACCATTGTAATAACGATTGCCATTGTGAAAATAATTAATCGATTCATTGTGCAGTTCTCCAGTTTTTCACGATTTAAATTTATAAGTTTGATAGATCAGGTGAACATCTAAGCATGCCTCAGGAATGCTGTAAAGAAATTTCTCATACCTGGCTGGTTCGGGCAACCTGATTTTTAATCAGATTTTCCGGGGAATTCGAGCTTCTTTACTCTATATTGGACATCTTCCATAAGCCGTCGGTTTACTGCCAGAAGATCTGCCAGGAAAGCGGTCAGTATTGTCTGGAAACCTACTCCGAGGAGTATGGATGATAAGATCAGGGACTGTACATGTCCTGCGCCGTTACCAGTCATGTAGTAATACAGATATCTGATGCCTCCGGCCAATCCGAGTGATAATACCGTTAATCCCACCGATATAAAAAATCTGAAAGCTTTGTAAACGACAAAGATTCTTACAATAGTGATCAAAGACTTTCTTAGATAAGAGGGGATACTCCTTACTAAACGCGATGGTCGCAGTGCCTTGTTGACCCGTACCGGTACTGAAGTTATGGTAATTCCTTTTTGCCCTCCCTGGATGATGGTTTCCAGTGTATACGTATATTCATTGAACACATTGAAACGCATGGCGGCCTCGCGCGTCATGGCCCGGAATCCGCTTGGTGCATCAGGTATGTCAGTTTTGCTGACAAACCTCACTACGGAGCTACCGACTTTCTGCAGGATTTTTTTTATCGGAGAAAAGGAACTGATTTTGTCGATCGGTCTCTCGCCTATGACTACATCTGCTTTTTTTGCGAGAATCGGAGCAATCAGCGCAGGTATGTCCGCAGCCATATACTGATTGTCAGCATCAGTGTTTACGATAACATCCGCTCCCAACCTCACAGCGGTATCCAGTCCGGCCATGAAGGCTCTGGCAAGTCCCTTGTTGCTCGTAAAGCTGACTATGTGATCGACACCGTATTTTAGCGCAACATCAGTGGTGTCATCCGTGCTGCCGTCATTAATGACAAGCCACTCTACAGATCGGAAGCCTGGCACTTCACGAGGCAGATCTTTTAGAGTAATGGGCAGAGTCTCTGCCTCATTGAAACACGGTATCTGGATAAGGAGTTTCATAGATTTCTCCAAAAAACGCTGTGAGGAATAAATCTTTCGATTGTCGAAAAGCGAATAATCACTAACCACCTGGATAGTATTACAATATTTCTTCTGGTACAAGCAATCGTAATAACTATTATCCACGGATGTGTCTGTTGTTTAAAGAGACAGGTGTTTAAAGTTGAAGTCATCTTCAGGTTGCTATATGATCGCACAATTTTGAAAATGCTCGGAGATTGACTTGGCGAAAATCATTTTTGCTCTAATATTCATTTTAATAGCATCTGCTTCAATTCCATCCCCGGTTTTTGCTGCACCAACTCGCGGTGCGCGAGGATTAAAACCCAACGTAACTACCTTGGGAGGGCTTTCTCTGTCCTTAACTATGAGCGAGTATTTTTTTGCCGGTTCGGAACAGCGGGATGCTACCCCATTGTATGGTCTTAAGGTAGGCTATGAAAAAATTGGAGGATCAATCACAGACAGTTTGGGAGTGGAAGCGACTATTAACTATTTTACCGGTAAGTCAAAATTGAAAAAAAGTGATTATACTGGATATCTTTTGCGGTTGGACGCTCTTTACCCTTTCATCATAGGTGAAAAATGGATGCCGTTCCTTGCTGTCGGTGGCGGTGGGATTGTTATTAATAGTAGCTCTAGCAGCTCCAAAATCGATAAAAATTACGTTTTTAATTATGGTATCGGTTTGAAATATTTTATTGAAGATTACTTGGCAGTGAGGGCGGATATGCGCCACCTTGTTGTCTATGATGACATTATTACGCGAGGTAATTTTGAAATCGGCGTTGGAGTGAGTTATTATTTTGGTAAAGAAAGAAAGAAAAAACCTGTATCGGCACCGCCAAAACTAGAAGTGAAAAAACCGGTGGTGATAATAGATGAATCTTTGGACAAGCCCACTCCGCCTCCTCCTGCTGCTCCTCATTCTCCTGTTCCTCCTGCTATTCTGGCACCGTTGCTGGCTCTTGAGTCGTCTGCCAAGTCCGAAGTCACTGGTGAAAAATCTGTTGTTAAGGGTGTGAGCCCTCTAAGTCCAGTCAGTGCGGAGGTCGTTGGAGGAAAGCATGAAACAGCCAGCCAAATGGTTGTTGCCAAAACAGGAGAACCTGTGCGGCAGCCTGTTGCAAAGAAAATCGTCAGGAAACTGACGATTGAATTTGACACCGACCGTATTAATATTAAGCCGAAATATAATAGTGAACTCAAAAATATTGCTGATATCATCAAGGATTTTGACGACGCATCGGCCTTGATAGAAGGGCATGCTGATTCAACTGGAAAATTAGTATATAATAATAGACTTTCAAAGAAACGAGCTGAAAGCGTTCGGAGTTATCTCGTTAAATTTGGAGTTAAACCTGGTAAAATATCCTCAATTGTCTACGGGCCATCAAAGCCGATTGCCAGTAATGCTACTGCCAAAGGTAAACAAAAGAATCGTCGGGCTGTTACGATAGTCACCTTAATAGAAGTTGCCGAGAAACAGGAAGTGGATCAGGAACTTCTGCCGCAAACTTTGTCGGAGACTGCAACTATTACGGCAGAGGATGTTGCTGCGACAAGGGCTAAAGAGAAGCCTTTGTCCACGATCAAACCTGAAGTTGCAATCGTCCCAACAGGGGGGGCGACTACAATTGTGGATAAAGAGAAACCTTCACCTCTGAACAAACCTGAGGTTATACCGGTTACGATACAGGGGAAAGCAACAATTAAAGCTGAAGAAAAACTTTTATCGCCGATTAAACCTGAAGTCGCAGCCATCCAGGTAGAGGGTGCGACCAAGATAAATGCTGAGCTGCAACCTGTCCTCGTAGTTGATCCGGAAGCTGAACAGCGCTTGCAGGAACGTCTACGGAATGAAAAAATCGACAAGGAAAGTATTAATGCTGAGATCACGCTTCCAAGCGATGGAGTTGTTATTCCCGCCGGAGATAACGGAATTTTGCCGATTGTAATTACCAACAAAGGGAAAAGCGTTGAAAAGTTTCTTCTTACGATGTCAGCTGCAAAAGCATCCAATGCTATCCTGATCAGAGATAACGGATCTGACGAAAATATTACTCGACTTCAACTTGCCGCCGGGGAAGTTTTCAAAGGAAAAATATTCTTAAAGATGCCGGTAAGAAAGGCTGATGGTGATCGTTTACCTCTGCGGATTAACCTTAAGTCAACCAGGTTCAACGATATTAGCTTTCAGAAAGAGGCGGTTGTAATTAGCTCAGCTCCACTTATGCGTGTAGTTGCAAAATATTCTAAACAAGAAGTTCCTCCGGGTGAAAAGCTTCGCCTCTCTGTGACTGTTCTCAATGCCGGGTCATTATCAGCCCGAAATTTATCTGTTCGACTCAAACTTCCTACTCAGGTTAACTTCCTGGGGGCTCCAGGCTTTTCATTCAAGAGGCAGCCTAATGGCATGCTTTTCTTTAACATCGATCAAATGGAGTCTGGCAAAGTAGTCAAAATGGATCTGGATATTGAGGTACAAAAGGACTGTGTCGTTGGTCAGGAGTTACATGCTGTTGTAGAGGTAGTCAATGATATGCTGCAAAGAAAGGATACTTTTCCGGTAGATATTTCTGTTGTGCAAGCAAAGTAACTTCGAGCGAGCTAGTAATTTTCTTTATATAAGTAGCGAATCCATGTAGTATGGATCGGGTATGAGTGACTAAAAAGCTAAGCTCTACGAACATGCGGTTCACTAATATTTCAAGGAGTTGTTAAATGAAAAAAACGAAGGATTTGTTTGGTGCCGGACTGAGTTTCGGACTTATTTTGGTACTGCAGAGTGGTTGCGCGAGTACCGGTGTATTACCGCAACCGGCAATAAAGCCGGAAACAGTTACGCAAAGTGTTGCGAAACCGGTGGCATTGCCCGATTCAGATATGCTGAGCCTCTCAGGTAAAGTTGTAGAAACCTTCAATGCCGGCAATTACACCTACATGAATATAGAAAAGGACGGACAAAAAACGTGGGCTGCGATACCGTACACCAAGATAAGTGTTGGACAGGAAGTTGTGGTGCGGTCTGGAATGAAAATGGGTCAGTTCACCAGTAAGTCTCTCAATCGGACTTTTGATAACATTATATTTTCTGTCGGACTGGTGACTGATGCAAAGGAAGAGTTGCCTTCAGGTCACCCCCCCATGGATGGCAAGGTTCAGGTTGATAAGGGGCAGCCGACACCGGCACCGGACATCAAAGCGCCTCTTTCCGGTAAAGTTATTGAGACGATGGATTCTGGCGGTTATACATACGTAAATCTCGAAAATAGTGGAAAAAAAGTATGGGCTGCTGTGCCAATCACAAAAGTTTCGGTAGGTCAGGAGCTTACGTTGCAACCTGGCCAGGAAATGACAAATTTCAATAGCAAGAGTCTTAACAGGACTTTTGAAAGCGTGATCTTTTCCGGAGGAGTGATTCCGACGGCAAAATAGAAGTCGATCAGAAGTTTCAAGTATCTGGACAAGGGGAAAGGCGACTTTCCCCTGTTTTTTTTGTGACTTACAAGAGTGAAAAAATGAGAATGGAGGGATTTAATAGATGCTGTTACAAGCGGTAATCTGGATGAATCTTGCCCTGGTGTTCTACACCTGGGCAGTATTCAGCGGAAGGAAGCAGGGGCTGCACAGGAAGCACCTGGTCATTTTTGGCATCGGTCTATTATGTGATTATCTGGGAACCCACCAGATGAACCTGTTCGCTCTGACGTACGGTAAGGCACCAGAATGGCATAATATCACCGGCATTGCCTCGCTGGCCGGAATGGGTTTTCATTTTCTGTTGGCATTGGCTGCCTCTCTGGCCAATAAAGCCGAGTCGGTCAATCGCGTCTTCCACCGGGTAAGCTTGACCATATATTCCTGTTGGCTAATCGCTTTTTTCAGCGGTGCGATTTCCGGCATGATGCGTATGAAATGATTACTCCCGCTTAAGAGCAATGCAAAAAAGACCGCAGGGGAAGTGTCCCCGGCGGTCTTTCAAATAAGCTTTTTCTCAATTCAAACAGAAAAACTCAGATCAGTAACTCTTCAATTCATCGGTGGTGAAGTGCATCGGCATTTCGGAACCGGCAAAATCGAATTTATCTCCGTGGTCCTTCATCATCAGTTTGAATGCGCTGAGCATGTATCTTCTCTTGAAGCCGTCTTCAAGCGCCACGATTTCCTGTACCTTGTTGCTGTAGAACTTCATGTAACAGGTGCCGAGTGCCTGGGTGATTTCATCCATGGTCATCGCAAAAGGCTCGACGATAGGAGTAACCAGATTGTATTTCGAGTAATCCCACACTCTGATGCGATCTTTCATGTCGGCGTGGATCGGTGTGAACGGCATCGGTGTGACGACCGGGAATACAGCAATATCCGGGTTGAGGTAGATGGCCGAGTCAATGGTGTTTTGGATGGAATCCCAGGTTTCGTTCGGGAAGCCGATCATGAATGATGCTTCCGTGATAATTCCCGCTTCACGGCACAGGTCAAGAGCCTGCTTGTTCTGCTCGAAATCGGTGCCTTTGTTCAGGCTGTTCAGGGTGTCCTTATCGGCACTTTCCGCGCCGATGTAGATGTGGATAATCCCGGCATCACGGTATTTGTGCAGGATATCTGCATCCCTGATGATATCTTCAACGCGTGTTTCGATCAACAGGTGCACGCCGAAATTTTTCTCAATCAAGAGATCCAGGAACAGCTCCCACCGGTCTGCGTGCTTTGTCGGGTAAGCGTCAATAAGCGTGAAAAAGCCGATGTCGTAAGTTTTGATCAGATGCTCCATTTCCTCAATGACGTTTTCCGGTTTGCGGCAGCGCCAGTCTTCGCGCCAGAACATGCGCTGGCTGCAGAACGCGCAGGCCATATCGCAGCCGCGGGAGGTCAGGATGGAAGCCATTCTGCCTTTGGGGGCAACGCGGTACTGGTAGTCGTTCCAGTCCAGCAGGTGCCACGCCGGGGTTAATGAGTCCAGTTCGGTAATATGGGGCTGCTTGGGATTGGCGACAACCTTCTCGCCTTCCAGATACACGACACCCTTGACCCCTTTTCCTTTGCCATCCGGAATTGCTGCAAGCAACTGCTTGAGGGTCTGCTCTGGCTCTCCCATCAGGATGTAATCGACATGGTTATTGTTGTCTTCAAGGATTTCATTATACATGAACGTAGGGTGGGGACCGCCCAGCAGAGTAACGATGGCCGGGTTTACTTCTTTGGCAACATCCAGAATCTTCAGAGCGTCAGGAACCGTGGCGGTACTGATGGCGCCGGTGACCGGGAGGTAGTCAAGAGTCATGACGAAATCCGGCTTGAAGCTTTCAATCTCCTGCCTGATCTCTTCGAATGAGACCCCTTTGTTCATGGCGTCAAATATTTTGGCTTCATGGCCCGTTTCAAGTGCGGCTCCGGCAAGATACGCCAGGTGCAGCGGAGGCCAGGTGCCGACAACTTGTACTCCCCAGCAGTGATAGGGGGCTGTTACAAAAAGAATCTTGCTCATCTGTTTCTCCAATTCCAGGTTATTTTCAGTTAATAATTGCTCGGATCCCACGCATTACAGCTTGCAGAATAACAGGCAATGGTAAAGGCATAATAACGGTAATGTAAAGATTTGGTAAAGAAGGCATGTGAATCGGAAAACAGGAGTGGTGATAAGGGTGTACTGGTCTTCCTGATGAAAGAGTCGGAGTGGGTACGAATCTCACAATTTCATTCTTCAGGCTAATCTGAATTACGAATTTGTCTGCGTGCAAGCATTCCTATTCCTATGAATACTCCCGATAATAGCCACCAACCGTCCATGATTGGAACTTGGCTGCTGCCAGTGCCGCCATTTAAAGCCGGGCTTATGACAATGGAGATATTATCAGAGGCTATTGAAGTTCCATCTGTCACTTCCAGGGTATACGTGTGAGAACCTGCAGACAAGGCAGGAAGTAAAGAAAGGTTCAGAGGGGCATTGCCCGAGCCGTCCACGGGCAAGGACGCCTGAAGTAAGGTAGAACCCTCAAGCCAGCGATAGGTCAGTGAAGCGTTGGCTGGATTAAAAACAGAAGCAGGGATAACCGTAGAGCTTTGTTGATCTACTCTGAAAGTTGAGCTTGAGGCTAATGTTATAAGAAATGGATCAAGGGTAATACTTCCTATTATTCCGCCGGTCCATTGCATTCCTGAAGTAGAAGAATACGACTTGGTCCCCATGTCTTTGAATGCAAACTCCAATTTATGATCATACGGAGTACCGGCGTATGTTTGAGTAATTACCCTCTGCCATTGGCCGTTAACAGTCGAGATTGAATCTAATTCGCCATTTACACCGCCCTGCATCAGGGTAGTCTTTACTTTTCCGCTGCTGGCACTACTATAGGTGTCATAGATTGCCCATGGTCCTCCGACCCAATTGTTTGGAAATTGATTATCAGTAACCGTTGCCGTAGTATCAAAAGGGCACCCAATAAAAACCTCTACCGGTGCTTTCAGTTTATATTTTGTATAGTTGCCTGAATCAGTCCAGGAGGTGGACCAGTTGGTATACGTTGTCGGGCAGGAACCGGCTCCGCCGGCAAAGGCAGAATTTGTGAGTAGAAAGCTAGCTAGTGAAATGAAGAGGAAGTACATAATTTTCATATGATCATCCTTCGTATTTGAACTGGGTCAAGAAAAGCCCCTCTGAAATTTCTATACACGAAGTTTATCGTGCTCTTATTAGATTTTTTTTTCAAGATGATTTATTTCCAGGAGTGACATCCTAACTTCCTATTGTCTTCATCCATTAGCTACCTTGTTTGTTCCGGGAGCGTGAACCATACGCGGGTGCCGCTGTCGTCGCTTTCAGAGCCGACTGTGCCGCCGTGCGCTTCAATCAGTTCCTTGACGATTGCCAGGCCGATGCCCGCGCCGCCTGCATCGCGGGAACGCGAACGATCCGCCCGGAAGAACCGTTCAAACAGATAAGGGATGTCGTGTGCCGCGATGGTCGCGCCGCTGTTGGCAAAGACCGTTTTGATGCCGTCTGCGGTGCGTTCAGTCGAAATTGTGACGCGGCCCTGATTGGGCGTATATTTCCAGGCGTTGTCAGCTAAATTGCGAATGGCCAGCAGCAGCTTGTCACTGTCTGCTACAACCGAATCGGTGCCCGGTTCAAGACGCCATTGTACATCTATCTGCTTGTCCAGAAAGTTCGGGCGGTACAGGTCCATAATCTGGCCGAGCAGCTGGTGAAGTGAAAGTTCCTGCCGGTCAAGGAAGGCCTTGGCGGCATCGGCTTTTGCCAGCTGCTGAAGATCCTCGACCAGATGGACCAGTCGAAGCACCTCCTGTTCGAGCATTCGGAAGGTTTCCGGGGTAGGGGGGATGACGTCGTCGCTCAGCCCCTCCAGATAGCCGCGCAGGTTGGTCAGCGGAGTACGCAGTTCATGGGCAATATCTGCCACCATGTTCTTGCGCAGTTGTTCAATCTTCTCAAGATTCTCCGCCATATGGTTGAAGGCGTTTGCCAGTTGCCCGACCTCATATCGGGAGGCCACGTTTACCCGCTCGGAATAGTTGCCGTCGGCTACCTGTTTGGTTATGGCGGTTATCTTGAACAGGGGGCGAAGCACCCAGCTGGTAAGCAGGTAGGTCAGGATCAGGGTCAGGGCCAGAGCAGAAATGCTGCCCCAGATGAGATTGTCGTAGATGTCGGTCATGAATACGCGCTGCGCGTCAAGCGGCGACATCTGGTGGTGCTCCACGAGCGTTTTGTAATGCTCGCCGACACGCCTGATGTTGTGCCAGACTATCAGGGAAACAATCGCAAAGACCGGCACGATATGGCCGATCAGCAGCTTCCAGAGCAGGCGCTGCCTCATCGCTCCCCCTGGTCTCCGCTGTTGTCGTTGAACCGGTAACCGTGGCCGCGCACCGTCAGGATGAAATGGGGCTGGGTGGTGTCGTCCTCGATTTTCTGCCGGAGTTTCCCTACGTGGACATCGATGACCCGGTCGATAACAGCTTCGCCGTGCCGGTAGCAGTGATCAAGAAGTTCCTCCCGGGAAAAAGCTTTCCCCGGCGAGCTCATCAGTGCCTGCAGAATTTTGAATTCCGATGATGTCAGCGCAACGGGGCGCCCGTCACGGGTGACGCTGTGCTTCTCGGTATCCAGTTCGAGGCCGTCGAAAGAAATGACTGTCACGGGCCGCGCAACCGAAGACCTGCTGCGGCGCAGTATTGCCTTTACCCGCTCCACCAGTTCTCGCGGGCTGAACGGCTTGACGACATAATCATCGGCGCCCATGGCCAGACCGGCGACCCGATCCACCTCTTCTTCCCGGGCCGTAAGCATCAGAACAGGGACTTCAGAACTCTTCCGCAGTGTCCGGCAGATCTCCCAGCCGTCCATATTCGGCAGCATGACATCGAGGATCACGAACACCGGATTGCATGCGCCGGCGGCCTGAATCGCCTGACCGCCATCATGGACAACCACCGTTGAAAAGCCTTCCCGCTCAAGATAGGTTGCCACCAGAGCGGCGGTGTTGCGGTCGTCCTCAACTATCAGCACTGTGCCCTGATTGCCTATGGATTGGTACATGCCGCTCTCCGGATTTCTTCAATGTTCATTTCATTGTTCCTGGGGAAGGCCCAAACGCCGCCAGGCGGACATGTGGCCGTCTAGGAGCGTGGTGTTCTGATAGCCAAAGAGCCCGAGCAGCGCCTTGCCCATAACTGCGCGGGGGCCGAGTTCGCACAGAACAACCATTTCAGTATGTTTATCCTTTGGAAGTGACACGAGCCGCAGCAGGATTTTCCACACCGGTGCGTTGATCGCCCCCGGGATATGGCCTGCCTTGAATTCAAAACCGGTGCGAACATCTATTACCGATGGGGACTTTCCGGCTGCTATCTTTTTCGCAAGTTCCTGTGGCTGCATACCGATTCTCCTACCCCTTGAATTTCATTTTCATTTCTTCAACTTTTGCCGGGATTTTACCAAGAATGCCAACGCCCAGTTTTTTCATGACGAACGAACTCCCCATAAACAGCTTGGTGATGCGCATCAGAAAATCCCGCTTGAAGGTTGCCTTCATGGTCATATATTCCATGATCTTGCTCATATAAAAACGACGGTAGCCGTCCGCTATGGCAACTTCAATCTGCAGGGTGCTCATCTTGTAAGGCTCTACGACAGGGTCAACCATGTTGTATTTGCCGTAATCGTGGGTGCGGATACATGGTTCGAGCTCATCGTACCCATCGGCATACGGCCAGGGGGTAAAGGTAAAAAAGTTTGCAATGTCCGGGTTGTACTGCTGGGCCAGCTGCATGGTTTTCCGGATGCTGTCTGGTGTTTCATCCGGAAAGCCAACCATGAAAGAAGCTTCGGATACTATCTCGTGCTCACGGAGGATATCAAATACCTGCTTGATGTCTTCTGAAATCTGCTCTTTTTTCATGGCGTCAACTACTGCCTGGTCAGCGGTCTCAATGCCGAATGAAATATAGATGATTCCTGCCTTGCGGTATTTTTCGATGATGTCCCTGTCCCGGATGATGTCAGCAGGTCTGGTCTCCATCAGGAGATACACAGGCATATCCCTGGCGATGACGGCATCAAGGAAGGCTTCCCAGCGATCCTTGTCTCTGGTGGGATATTCGTCGGTGATCATAAAAACGGTAACGCCGTAGGTCGTATAGAGGTGCTCCAGTTCGTCGGCCACCTTCAGCGGGTCACGGGCGCGCCAGGATTTGTGCCAGAATGTCTGCTGGGAGCAGAAGGTGCAGTCATGATCGCAGCCGCGGGAGGTGCTGATAGCTCCTTGCCGTGAACCGGGAATCGCCAGGCAGGTGTAGTCCTCCCAGCGGAGAAGATCCCACGCTGCCGACAGATCGTCGAGGTTATCAACGAAGGCGCGTTTTTCAGTCTTGACGACCGAGCCATCTCGCAGGAAGGCGATTCCGGCAACTGTTTCCGGATTTCCACCGGCTTCCAGCACTTCCAGCAACTGCCGGAGTGTTACCTCGCCCTCGCCGATAACAACGTAATCGACAGCGGCAGAACCGCCCAGCACCTCATCATACATAAAGGTCGGGTGTACGCCGCCCAGGATTGTTATGGTATCCGGTTTGATTTTTTTGGCCAGTTCAAGGGTTTTGACCGCTTCGGTAATGGTGGCAGTGATGGCGGTGGAAGCGACATAATTCGCCATTGATGTACGAAAAAAGCTCTCGATCTCGGGATAGGAATATCCCTTTGCCATTGGGTCGTAGATCTTCGCATTAAGGCCTGCCAGACGGGCAGCGCCGGCAAGATAGACCAGACCAAGAGGTATCCAGCGGCCGGCAATTTCGTCAACGCCACTATGATAGGGGGGTGTCACAAACAGGATTTTTCTGGGATCTGCCACGGTTTCTATTAGATATCTCCTTGATAACCCACAAAAAAATGTTTTTTTTACCGCGCGACACTAGCATGTTACCGCGTTAAAATCCAGCCATTTCACCGGGTTTTCCCCGTAAATGATGACGGCGCAGCCGGTTTCTAACAACTTTAGTTACATGGATTCTGTAGCCTTTTTGTGGTATATATTTTCAGAGCAGCTCTCGAACTTTCATCTGGTTTTTCCCTTCTAAGGTAGGCGTCATCGATGAAAAGGAAACCTGAAAATACGGTTGTTATGAATCCCTCGCCTTGTGACGCAGGTCAATCTGCTCAGCAGTTGATCGCAGCTTCTGTGGACGAGATAGTCCAGCTTCGGGCGATTATTGTTGCCCTTCGGGAAGAGCTGGACAGGACTTCATGCGAGAAGGATACTCATTTTCAGGAAATACTCGCACTCAGGAATGATGAGATTTTTCAACTCAAGGCAATGACACAGGAACTCCGTGACGAGATGGAGCGCATGGAGATGGAGTACAGTAGAAGAATGGAAGAGGAACGAAGTCTTTGCCGTGGCGAATTGAAACAGTTGCAGCAGACGATACAGGTTCTGCGGGAAACAGCAGGCGTTTCCGGGGGCGGTAAAAGTTGATGAAAAAGGTAACCACTCAGCGCACAAAATCTGTTGACACCCGGCTCACCGATGTAAGGGGTGATTCTTTGCAATCGACCTTGGAAAAACGGCTGCTCCGGGCCGAATTGCTTCTTGGTGTTTCCCAAAAGCTTTCCGCAATCGGGTCTCTTAATGAAATCCTCAAAGCCCTTGTCGAGTTAACTTCACGGGAGTTGGGGGCGGAGCGTAGTTCGCTTTTCCTGAACGACAGCCAGACCGGTGGACTTTATACCATTGCGGCTGAAGGCAATTTCAGGCGCCGGATCAGCATCCCTAATTCCAGTGGTATCGCCGGCCACGTTTTTCAAACCGGAAAGGGAGTTATTGTTCATGATGTTAACAAGGACGAGCATTTCAATCCGAACATAGACAAAGAGACCGGTTTCAGGACGCGCAATATGATCTGTACACCGATCAGAACGTCTACGGACGAGATCATCGGGGTGGCCCAGGTACTGAACAAGAAGGAGGGACGATTTACCCGTGGGGACATGGAACTTCTCGATGCGATGATCATGCAGGCGGCAATATTCCTGCAAGGAGCGCTTGTTATAGAAAAGATGCGTAGATCGCGGGCACGTGAGCTGGAGTTTCTCGATGTTGTCGCCGACATTACCTCTGAGATTGATCTGGGGAGCCTGCTCCGCAAGGTTATGAGTGAAGCCACCAGGATGTTGCAGGCAGAACGGTCCACCATTTTCCTCAATGACGAAAAAAGCAATGAACTCTGGTCGCTGGTAGGCGAAGGCATCGGCGCCACCCAGATACGGTTTCCCAACCATCTGGGCATTGCCGGAGCTGTCTTTGCCAGCAGCGTATCGGTAAATATTCCGTATGCATATGCGGATATGCGTTTCAATCCAGCCTTTGATAAGAAGACAGGATTCTTTACCCGCTCAATACTCTGCACCCCCATTGTGAACAAACATGGAAAAACGATCGGCGTCACGCAGGTGCTCAACAGGCTCGGCGGTCCTTTCTCCGATGAAGATGAGTCGCGCTTGAAGGCTTTTACTGCCCAGATTTCGATTGCTCTTGAAAACGCCAAGCTCTTCAATGATGTGCAGAACATGAAAAATTACAACGAAAGCATGCTGCAAAGTATGAGCAACAGTGTCATTACCCTTGACGAAGAGAGCAGAATCGTTACGTGCAATGCTGCCGGTCTGAGAATCATGAAGGTGAGCCCGGAAGAGATCATCGGATGCGCTATCGACTGTTTCTTTGGTGGAAAAAACGGCTGGATCGCAGAGAAGGTCCGGAAGGTCGAAAATTGCCAGACTCCTGAGATTGCCATGGATGCCGAGCTGGAATTTGCCGGCGCCACGTTGTCTGTCAATAGTTCGGTTCTGCCGCTCATCAGCAGTGAAGGAAACAAGCTCGGCACAATGATCATGTTCGAGGATATCTCAAGCGAGAAAAGGATGAAATCCACCTTGTCACGCTATATGGATCCGGGGCTGGCCGATCAGGTGCTAGGCGGAGGTGAGGATATACTGGGCGGCAAAAGCATGCAGGCCTCGATCCTGTTCTCTGATATCCGCAGCTTCACTACCCTGACGGAGGAGCTCGGAGCCCACGGTACTGTCAACCTGCTCAATGAGTATTTTACTCTCATGGTTGACTGCATTCAATCTGAAGGGGGAATGCTGGACAAGTTCATTGGCGATGCCCTGATGGCTGCCTTCGGTATTCCGTTAGCCCATGATGACAGTGAAGACCGGGCAGTAAGATGCGCCATCGCCATGATAAAAACCCTTGAGGAGTGGAATGGCGTACGCATTACCGTAAACTTGAAGCCGGTAGGAATTGGAATCGGCATCAACACCGACACAGTGGTGTCCGGCAACATCGGCTCGCCTAAACGCATGGATTATACCGTCATCGGAGACGGGGTAAATCTTGCTTCCCGTCTGGAATCCGCCTGTAAGCAATACAGCACCAAAATACTCATTAGCGAAAATACCTACAACAGACTAAAGGGTACCTACCGGATCAGAGACATTGATGATGTTGTGGTAAAAGGGAAAACTCAACCGGTCAGGGTCTACGAAGTGCTCGATTACCATACGGAGGAAACTTTTCCCAATTTGATGGAGGCGACCGGTTTTTTCAAGGAGGGGCGCAGGGTGTACCGGAATGGCAATTGGGATAAGGCCATAAAATTGTTCGGTGAGGCGCTCCGTCTGCATCCCCGGGACAAGCTCTCCCTGATTTACATTGAACGTTGCGAATTGCTCAAGGTTAATCCACCGGGAGCAACGTGGCAGGGTATCTGGACAATGTCCTCCAAATAATACGTATTTTCTGGGTATATAACTGGTGACACACATGAATGTACATAATGGCCGGCCTTATGTCCGGGAATATGAGCGCACGGAAGTTCTTGTTAAGGCCCGTATTATGGATGGCGGACATTGGCTTGACTGCACTATCGTCAATATCTCCGCTAGTGGTGCCAAGCTTCGAAGCAGCAGCAATTATTATCAAGGAGAAACGGTACGGCTTCGGATCGGCAATTTTGGAGAATTTGGCGGTGTGGTCTCATGGCACAACTCTCAAAATGTTGGTATTAAATTTACCCATGATCCCTTAGAAATGGCCGATGTTCTCATGGGATTGGCTGTTTACGGATAATTTGCGTAGCTGGCGTCAAAATCCTTGTCCCCTCACCCGACCTTCGGCCACCCTCT
>JANXZX010000146.1 GCA_025355325.1 Geobacteraceae bacterium | reverse complement strand
CGGTGCCGATATAAACCTAAAATCGGCGGTTCATGAACCACAGAGCAACTGAGCAACAGAGGAATCAAACAGTTACATCAACAACAGGCATAACCAAAATGGTGAGTTATTATTTCTGGTTTTAACCTGAATTCTTCTTTGTTTTTTGCTCAGTTGCTCTGTTGCTCAGTGTTTCAAATGCTTTTCTGAGACCGGAAGGATGACCGTGAAGGTCGTCCCTCCGCCGTTTCTGCTCGTTACCACAATTGTCCCCCCCATGGTTTCAACCAGACTTTTAGTTACAAACAAACCCAATCCGGTGCCTTCGCCCGGTTTTTTTGTTGTAAAATAACGGTCAAAGATCCGGTCTATTGCTTCGGCCGGAATTCCCGGGCCATTGTCGGTGATGGCAAAGGAAACGCCGTCAGCTTCGACTGCCGCTGTTTCCACCAACAGCTTGCCGCCATCGCGTTCCATGGCCTGTAGAGCGTTCATGATGATGTTGAGCAGAATTTGTTTCAACAGGTTGGCGTCCAGACGGATTGTCGGCAGGGTGTAGTCGAGCTGTTTAAGAACCATTACCCCGCGACGGGCGGCCTCGAAATTCAGAAAATTGAGAATGAAATCAATCGTGAGATTGAGATCCACATCGCTGACGGTTTCATCAGGGCTGCTGAAATTGAGAAGGCCTTTGGTGAGATGCGACAAGCGCTGCGCTTCCGAGCTGATTCGTGAAATCATTTCCTGCACGGCTTCCGGCACACCTTCTTCGCGCATAATCATCTGCGATGCCGAGATTATGACCGAAAGCGGAGCATTCAGTTCATGCACGACACCCGCAGAGATCTTCCCCAGCTCGGCCATTTTCTCATTATAGGCCAACTGCCGCAGCAGATCTGTGGTGATGATAGCTTCATCGCTATATCTGGCAGCTGAATCTTTCATAGGTGCTCCAGTTGAGACGGGAAGCCGCCAGCTACTGTGCAGCTTCCTGTGGTTGTTACCACGATTTGCAAGAATCTTACCGTACAGTCATTCTGTTTCCGAAAACGAATCAAAATACACAGAACCGCTATAAATCAGGTATTTGAGTCGTATTGTAGCAAATATATACACTATGGGGTCGCTACCACCTCTACTTCGATTTTACAGAATATGCCGTTTATTTGTGCACATTGCACGTTTCACCGGCAAAATATATGCAGCATAAGGATAATTGCGCAAAAAAAACCCGCCTCCAATAAATGGAAGCGGGTTTTCTGTCAGCGAGGGAAATGATTCTTTACGACACATCTACTAGATCAAGTAAACGTACAATCTCTGGCTCTATTTAATGCAGACCTTGCGAACTTCCTTCAGGTCGGTCAAGCCCTGGAAACATTTTAGTATTCCGTCCTGCTTCAGAGTTGTCATGCCGTCTGCAATGGCCTGTTTTCTGATGACTTCAATTTCCGATTTGCGTTTCACCAGCGCTTTTATAGGATCAGTCCCTTCAAGCAATTCATGGAGTCCGAGACGCCCCTTATAGCCTGAATCACCGCATTTTGCACATCCGACAGCCTTGTGGAGCTTAATTTCGGCCGGATTGATACCAGTCTTTGCAAACGCTTCCGACCCGTATTCAAATATGATTTCTTCGAGTTCCTTCTGGGACGGGACATATTCTTCTTTGCAGGAACAAAGTCGCCGTGCCAGTCGTTGCGCCAGAATACAGAGAATTGCATCTGAAAAGCTGAACGGATCAAGCTCCATATCGAGTAGTCGGGTAATCGTTTCCGGGGCGGAGTTCGTGTGTAATGTTGAAAAAACCAGATGGCCGGTCAGAGAACATTCGATACCGATTTCAGCTGTTTCCTGATCGCGCATTTCGCCCACCATAATGACGTCCGGGTCGGCACGCAGAAACGATCTGAGAGCTGCTGCAAAGGTGAAACCGATCTTGGGGTGTACCTGTACCTGACGGAGCCCGCGCTGCGTGATCTCAACCGGATCTTCGGCGGTCCAGATCTTTGTGTCGATTGTGTTGATAACCGAGATCGCGGAATGAAGCGTCGTGGTTTTTCCGGAGCCGGTCGGCCCGACCACCAGCACCAGGCCGTACGGCTGTTTGATGCAGGCGTCAAGTACGCGCGAATTGCGCTCCGTAAGACCAAGTTTATCGTAAGGAATCGGCTCTCCTGATGCCAGCACACGCATCACGACGTCTTCAAGCTGGCCGGCAGTGGGCACGGTGGCAACGCGTAGTTCTACATCCAGGGGGCCGAACTTTTTAAAGTCGATTTTGCCGTCCTGCGGCTTGCGGCGCTCGGATATGTCCAGATTGCACATGATCTTTATACGGGATGGGATAGCATATTTATATTTGTACGGAATTTTCTGGTAGACCTTGCAACGCCCGTCAACCCTCATCCTGACCTGAACATCTTCCTTACCGGGAAAAGGCTCGATATGGATATCCGAAACCTTGTTGGTAACCGCATCAATAATAATTTTATTGACCAACTGGACGATAACACTGTCCTGCTCCGAAACTCTCTGTGATTCCGATTCAATTTCCGGATCATCGCTGGAATTAAGTTTGTTAAGGAGTTCATCAATGCTGCTGCTGGAGGAACCAGACGACCCATGGTAATAGAACAGGTTGATATAGCTCAGAATATCTTCGCGGAAAGCGCCGATAAAGCTGATGCGTTTGTACTCGGGATAGACAAACTTCAGCATATCTTGCCGCCCGAGATCGGTCGGATCATCAATTATGATATGCAGAATTCCGTTTTCAATCTTGAATGGTACCCACCATTCCTTTCTCAACCGGTCCGGCTTGATGCGCTTGAGTAACTCGTCATTCAGTGGCGACGCTGTCGGGTCATATCCGATAAATTCGGCGCCAAAATAGAAGGAAAGATTTTTTGCCATATCCTCCCTGCTGACGCCGAATTCCCTCATCAAAATGGTATCCAGGCCTACCTTTGCGACATCGGTGTGAGTTGATGCTTTTTCCAGAATTTTGTCGTCAACCAGATTTTTGTCCAGCAGGTAATTGTAGCGGGCTTTGTGGCGAATGACTTTTGTGGTAACCGAAAGCCGGTAGATGTTGTGGATGGCGATGGAGAGCGAGGCTGCCAGCTCTGTGGCATAGCTGATGTCCGTGCTGTCGTATGCCAGATTGTTCTTTTTGTTTATAACCTGAATGACGCCGATCAATATTTTTTGAAACTTCATCGGAACACAGAGTACCTGTTTGGTGACAAAACCGGTTTTTTTATCCCAGGTGTCGTCAAATCTGAGGTTGGCGCCGATCATCTTCAACTCATGCGGATCATACGCATTTTTTATGTTGATAATGGTTTCATGGATTGCGCAATAGCCCGCGAGACTTGAATCACTGGTAGGAATAACGATCTGCTGGACTTCGGCGCCGCTTTTAATTTTGGAGATAAGGAGGTTCCGCTTCGCGTCTGCCAGATAGATTGTTATGCGCTCGGCATTAAACAGGCCCGCAATACTATCCTTTATGTTGATAAGAATACCATTGAGGCTGTCTGCCGAGTGGATTTCATTGATTTTATCCATCAGCCGCTTGCGATATTCGAGCTGTTCCATCAACCGGTTGCGAGATTCGAGCTGCTGCCGTAGTACGTCTGTTTCCTGGGCCATGGCGTCATCCTGTCGGAATGAAATGAACTTTTACTAGAGTAGCAGATTTGAAGCATATCTCAAGCGATATTCATATGGATGTATAAATGACAAAAAAAAGCCGCTAATCCTTTTCGAGCGATTAGCGGCTGATTCATTCGTAAAGATTTGATTACATATTGTAGCCTGATTCTGAATGCTGTGTCTGGTCGAGACCCATGATTTCGTCTTCTTTGTCAACACGCAGACCGATGGTTTTATCAAGAATGAAAGCTATGACCAGTGTTACAATAAAGGCATATGCGCCTGCTGCCAGAACGGCGATCAACTGAATCATCAGCTGTTTGGCATTTCCTGCGAGAAGGCCGGTAGCGCCCACTGTAGCAAATACACCGGTAATGATGGCTCCGAAGGTACCGCCGATACCATGTACACCGAAGGCATCGAGAGAGTCGTCATATTTCAGCTTGGCTTTCAGCAGGATGCCGCCGTAGCACACGAGACCGGCAGCGAGACCCATCAGCAGTGCTGCTCCCGGCTGTACGAAACCGGCGGCAGGAGTAATGACAACCAGACCGGCAACAACACCGGAACCGAAACCGAGAGCGCTCGGCTTGCCGGAGTGGATCCACTCGGCAAACATCCAGGAAAGACCGGCAGCGGCAGGAGCGATGGTTGTAGTGGCGAAAGCCAGGCCGGCCAAGCCGCCTGCTGCATCAGAAGTATTAACACCGACGATTGCCGAGCCGGCGTTGAAACCAAACCAGCCGAACCAGAGCAGACCAACGCCAAGCAGGGTCAGCGGCAGGTTGTGAGGAGCCATCCGCTCGTTGGGGAAACCGTGACGTTTGCCGAGGAAAATCAGGAAAGCCAGGGCGGAAATACCGGATGAGAGATGAACAACCGTACCACCGGCGAAATCCAGCGCGCCTTTTTTGAACAACCAGCCGTCAGTCATCCAGACCCAGTGAGCCAGCGGGTCATAGACCAGTGTTGTCCAGAGCAGAATAAAGATGCAGTAAGCGGAAAATTTAACACGCTCTGCCATGGCGCCCGAGATAAGAGCGACGGTGATGATGGCAAACATGCACTGATACATGGCGAACACAAGCTCAGGGATTGCGCCCGGCTCTTTGGTGTAGTTCTGGAACAGCGCCCACTCGACGGTGCCACTGGCGGCATCCTTCATGATGATCAGGCCGTTCAGCATAACCTTGCTGAAGTCACCGATCAGACCCATATGACCCATGTCAGGACCGAAAGAGAGTGAATAACCGACAACCGCCCACTGTACACCTACGATACCCATGGCAACGAAGGAGTGCATGAAGGTCGAGAGCACGTTCTTCTGACGAACCATACCGCCGTAAAACAGTGCCAGACCGGGGATCATCAAAAGAACCAGCGCTGACGAGATCAGCATCCAGGCGGTGTCACCGGTATTGAGAACCGGCTTTACATCGGGAGGTGTGGCAGCGGCTGCGGCTGCCGGTGCGGATGCATCAGCAGGTTTCGCTGCATCAGCGGGTTTGGCAGCATCTGCTGCGGGAGCTGCCGGTGTAGCCACTGCGGCGGCTACAGGTGCATCGGCTTTCTTTTCTTCAGCCATAGCTGCAATTGGAAGCAATCCGGCCAGGATAACAAGCATTATTGAAGCAAGAGATAATTTAAGTTTCATGGTGTTCCTCCATTTGATTCGTTTTCGTTGTTATCAGATCGCGTCGGTGCCATTCTCGCCGGTCCTGATTCTGATTGCCTCTTCAAGTGAAATGATGAATATTTTACCATCACCAATGCGGCCTGTTTTTGCAGTGTTTTGTATCGTTTCGACAACCTTGCTTACCAGTTCATCACTCACTGCAATTTCCATTTTAATTTTTGGAATAAAGTCCACCACATATTCTGCACCGCGATACAGCTCGGTATGTCCTTTTTGGCGACCAAAGCCTTTTACTTCACTAACGGTAATCCCTTCGATGCCGATTGCGTTAAGGGCATCTTTTACTTCGTCAAGTTTGAACGGTTTTATGATTGCTTCGATAAGTTTCATTTTCTGTACCTCCGTGAATGCGTTTATGGTTAAGCTCCTAAAAAATAGGGGCGGGAGGCACCCCACGCCGCCCCCGAATTACAGGAGGAACAGCTAGGGAAGATTGATCAATAATTGTGTCGTGAATGTTGGTTTCCCGGCCAGGGTCTCATCGTTATAGAACGAAACCCCGGTCAGAAGGGTCACTTGTTTGGAAAATGTCCATGAACCGCCAATTCCCACGCCGCCAAGACTGTTTTTGCCGCTCATGTAATCTACACCGAGCCAGAGTTTGTCGGAGACCTCGGTAATGGTACGGTCCCAGGAAACGAGCAGGCCCTTGTTGTTTTTATCGCCATTAAGCGCGTCTTTATCTCCGGTATAGCCGCCGACAGAAATTCTGCCGACAACCGGGAGGGTCCTTGCCATGAGTCCGTACACCACATCTGCCGGGTTTTGAGCTTTAATCGTACCAAGGCCGAAACCGCCTACAGCAAACGCCGGCATATATTTGAACAGTGCATCTTCGGTAGTTGCCAGTTTGGCATTGTAGGTGAAAGGGTAAACGGACCCAGTTCCTGTAGTTGCATAATCGACACCGACTTCAAGCTTGATCTTCTCGAATGGCAACAAACCGGTTGTCACACCGATATCATAGGTATTGGGGCCTGCGTCAGGCGCTGAGGAAAAACGGGCGTAATTGTTAATGCCGATAGTTACTTCTTTGAGGCTTTTTGCATCGGTTGAGGGGATATTGATCTGTCCTGAATAAAATGCCATTGCCGAACTGCTTGCCATTGCTACGAATACCGCTGCTGTTGCTAACATCTTTACTGGTTTCATCTTCTTCTCCTTTTCATCGTTGATTTTGAACGGTGATAAGATGAAAACTTCGTTGGTTCCATCGCTGCACGTTCTGTTGAAGTTGACTGTTGCTGGCCACAACATACTAATTTTGATGCTGCGTTTTCATTAACTGACTTAGCAGAGAGCGTGCCAATGATAAAAATATCGTATTAACAGATAGTTGCAATATATTGTAGATTCAGAACTCACTATAAAATCATAACTTGATATATTTGTGATTAATATTTAGGCACAACTGCTGTAAAATTACTTTCAGCGTCTGACAGCATATAAGAGCAATTGACGAATCGGATGTATTTCGGGTAGGACGGAAAAGCAGGACGCTTCCCCATTTATTTAGTTGCCATGGCAAAAACGCCGTGAAGCCCATTCTGAATGGGTTTCACGGCGTTTTTAGTCCGTTTTAACTGTTTAAGGATTAGTTTGGTTATCCCAGGATTTTCTGCAATGCTTCACGAAGTGCCTGTTCGTCTTTCTTTGCAAGCTTTCCCAGCCTTTTTATGACAAGTCCTTTTTCAATGGTGGTAAAGATTGGTTTCATGACCGAAGGCTTGATAAGCCCCGCCTTTTCCCAATGTATTACAGCGGTGTCACCATAAGGAACCGGTTGCCTCAACTGGCTGGTAACAGCCATCAACACAATATCCGGGCGATTGAAATTGTACTCCGTTGAACTGACCACGATGGCGGGGCGCTGCTTGCCAGTCGTCTGATCGGTAAAAGGAAACGGTACGAGGAGAACATCTCCGAAGCTATAATCGGTCATATTCCGCGTCCTCGGGATTGTCCCACACCTTGCTGAAAGCATCCTCGGAAAGCTTTGACGCTGCCAGTCTGAGTTGTCTGTCATCGCTGGTCTGCCTTAAAAAATCAATAAAGTCCTCCACCTCCATAGCTCTTTCCGGAGGTAAAACCCTTATTTTTGAAATCAAGATCTGTTCATGTTGGCTAAACGGAGCGACCTTTATTTTATGTTGTGTCTTATGTTGCTGCATGTTTTTCCTTTCCTGATTCCGGGTTATGCCTGTATTGCGTCGCCAATAAATATTAAAAGTCGCAGTATTAAGCTGATATCGGCCATTATTGTGTGTCAAAAGGTAATAGTCAAGCCGTTAATGCAACCTCCAAGAACCACTGAGTGGACGCTGCTTGTTATTTTTCTAAACTATGAATTACCATTGTTTATAAGAGCAATTGACGAATCGGATGTATTTCGGGTAGGTTCACTCTATTAACGAGCTTGAAAAGGGGGATGGTATGGTTGTTGTGGCTAAAATCAGTGATGTGCCGAATTTCGGAAAGAAGGTCGTTTCAGTATCCGGCAAAGAAATTGTGCTGGTGAATGTCAAGGGGACCATTTATGCGGTTGAAAACGAATGCCCCCATCAGGGAAGCCCGATGAATGCCGCTGTCGTAAAAGACGGATCAATTTCCTGCCCCCGTCACGGCTACCGTTTCAGCCTGACAGACGGCACCTGCGCCGAACATCCCGAGTGCACACTGGTAACGTTTCCGGTGCAGCTTAATGGTGATGATATTCTGGTAGACGTGTGAAACGGCATCACGGTTTGTTCAGCATATGAAGACCAATACTCCCGAAGAAACGGTCGCGTGGCTGAAGGCATCTCCGACATTATCGGAACTGTGCGCCGCGTATCCCGATGAATGGGAAACAGTCCAGCATGAGCTGGCTGTAGTGCTGGGGCACGGCAGCCCCGATGAGCTGGTGTCATACCTGAAGCGGCAGTCGCATCAGGGGACAGTTTCGGCAAGGAAGACGGGGAAATTACCGGTGCGGGAGATGGTGCGCAGTCAGATGGCGCACGCCGCGGTAAAACAGCACTGCGTTTCGGTGGCATCGGGTGTCGAAAGCGGTACGGTACGGTTTAATCTGCTTAACGGTTTTATTGCCCAGAGACTGCTGTTTTCACATGATCTGGAACGCAAACCGGTTTCTCTGTTCCGGTTTCGGCTGATATGGCCTTTGATCTGGCAAAAACGCTTCCTCATGCCGCTGGTACAGCCCAAAGGCATCTATTGTTTTTACTCTGCTCAACTGGTTGAGGAACTCTCAAGAATAATCGGAAAGCGCCACTGCCTTGAAATCGCAGCCGGAGACGGGACCTTGTCACGCTTTCTGAAACAGCAGGGAGTCCAGGTAACGGCAACGGATGATTACAGTTGGCAGCACTCCGTCTCGTATCCTGAGTGGGTTATCAAAAACGATGCAAAAGATGCCTTGAGCCGCTATGCACCGGAAGTTGTGATCTGCTCCTGGCCCCCAGCCCGCAACGGTTTCGAACGGCAGGTTTTCAGGACACGCAGCGTCCAGCTTTACATTCTCATTACCAGCCGTCATCAGCATGCAGCAGGGGATTGGGATGCCTACCGGGAACAGCAGATGTTCGCTATGCAGGAGGATACCGGCCTGAGCCGGCTTGTGCTGCCGCCGGAAATTGATGCGGGGGTGTATCTGTTCACGCGGAAACCAGCGGTTTCTCATCCAGGGTTTCAGGCTGGAAACTGATTAATCTTTAAATATGGATTTTGCTTATTTAAAGTTACGGCAGTTTTTTAAAAATTGTAAGCAATCTCCAGGCACACGAACTGTTACCGCTTCAGAGAAAAACCCTGTAATCAACATTCAGAGCTTCCGCCAGCTTCTTAGCCATTTCCCTGCCAACTGACCTTTTGCCGTTCTCCATCTCACTGATATGGTGCTGTGCTATTCCTATCTGCTCAGCGAGTTGTTTTTGTGTCAACCCTTCCTTAACTCTGCCGCCACGGATACAAACACCCGCCCGGTTGGTTTTAAGTTCGGGGGAAAGTTCTTCCGGTGTGTAATAGTCCTTATCTGTGATCTTCCGTTCGGAAAGGTCAATTACATGTAGAGCCCTGGCAGTCCGGCGGAGTTTGTTGACGCTTGAGACGGTGCCTCTGAAACGTACCTCAACCAGCTTTTCAGTAGGGCGCTTTTTCGTGAGTGCCTGCATATATAACCTCCACAAGTTTTATACCGTTGCTCGATTTTTCCCATACCACAACGTATGTTGGCCTACCGCTCTTGATATGACAATGATGCATATCTCCGGTAAGCTTGCCGTAATTCTTCCAGTTACCACGGACGGGGCCGCTCACTCTGATTTCAGTAATCAACAAGTCAAGCGCAGCACACACCGATTGCGGCAGTTTCTTATACTGCTTTGCCGCCTTATTGCTGTATATTACCGTCCATTCCATAGGCCACGTTATCCCTTTTTTTGGTATATTGTCAAGCCGATTTTTTCCGGCGTAAAGCGTTTCTCAACACATCAACCCGTTTCTGCAAAAGATGCAGCAGGGGACTGGGATGCCTACCGGGGACAGCAGATGTTTGCCATGCAGGAGAATACCGGCCTGAGCCGGCTTGTGCTGCCGCCGGAAATTGATGCGGTGGTGTATCTGTTCACGCGGAAACCAGCGGTTAAATAGCTTGCCATTGGTAACAAATTGATGTTTGAAGTTACGCTGGCAGAGCCAGCATTATATCCAGCTGTTTAGCAATGGGAACGCTCATTTTATCTGGCACACCGTACTCATTTGCCAAATCCTTGAAGGAAGCCACGGCTGTCTTTACCTGATCAATTATTGCACGAACGGATTTCTCGCTTATTGATCCAGACCGGGCCACCGCCATCAGATTTTTAATGCGGGGCTCTTTCCCTTCGCCGGCATAGCTGGTCCAATGTTCACCATTGGGTCCGGTCGAAAAAGTAAGATCGTAAGCAGGCGACAACTGCCAGGATCCGTCGTCGTGCATTATGTATCCGTGATTCTTGGAGTGGTCATCACGATTTATGGCAAACATATTGAAAGCGGCTCGCCTGAATTGTTCTTCTGCCTGAGCGCTACTGTTTGTGAGACGCCACGCCACCTTCATCAGCTCTTCATAATCCAGCGTTGGCGCCATATGGTCGGCATGCAGCAGTCCACACGCAGTTGCAATATGGCGGCGCCTGTTGCCGGACGGACGGTCGAAACGCCGCGTGGCAATGTGTTGCACCCTTTTGTCGTCGGCAATCAACTGGTGCTCCGGAACGGAAACTCCGGCGTTTTTCGCAATCCGATTGTAAATGAATTCAAGGACGCCATCATAATGATTGCCAGCGCCGGAAAACTTCACCAGCCAGTGCTCAAAGCCAGCCGGCAAAGAGCCCGTTCCTGATACAAATTTACTGCTGTCGTCGGAAATCCCGATTAAAGCTTTTGGCCTGGCACCTCCCGGTGAACCTCCAATTTGAGCAAGAAGCCGCCCTGCATCCTCAATCCGTCCGCTATAAAGTTCGTATGCCTCCCGTGCCATTTCTCCCACACTTACGGCCTCGACGACAGCTCTGTCCTCATCTTGAAGCGGTGGGCGGTAGCACAAAGCGCCCATTGTATGGCTGCCAAGAAAGGCAAGCCTGTCAATCGGTGTAATATCCTTTTTGCTGATGCCCTGCTTTGTGAACCACCGGTCCATAATCAGTGTGCCCCATCCATCTGGCAGCGAATCGGCAAACAGGCCAAAAGTTGAAGCCACCATGCTTTTCAAATCAAGCTGGTGTGTTCGTGTTCCGGTCGGCAATTTAAAAGGCGAAAGCTCGATACCACGCTTTGCCCAAGCGTCATCGTACTCGAAAATAGTGGTGAACCCCGAAGCAGCGAGTGTTCCAACGCGTGATGAAGATTGCCCCGTGTCATACAACACTTCTATTTCACGATAACCCATGGACTTTTTTCCTTCCGCGTTGGCGCAGATGACCACTGTTCATTTTTTTCAGTTCCGCAATGGTCAATTGCCTCTCCGGAGGCACAAGGGCGGACACAAGCGAGTCCAGAACGCCAAGGGCGGCAAATATCTTTACCAGGGTTTCGGTTGATCCGGCGCCATTTTTTTCAAATCTGATGAGAGAAGACCGGCTTGTACCTACGCGTGTCGCCAGCTCTTCCAACGTCATTTCTTGATGGAGCCTGATAGTCCTGACAAACCGTGCCAAGGCAAGCAGCGCTTCTTGAGGTGTGTTCTGAAGGACGATTGTTTTCATATTTTCACAATAGCCTTTTCTGTATTATGTTTCAGATATGACACTATATATGTATTATGACGTCATAACGTTTTATATTTGAGCCACTATATCATTTTATTGTTGTGTTGCAAACAGGGAAAGTTAAACAAGTGAGCTATCTGCTGTTAGTGGGGCACGGTTCGGAATAACAGACCCTTCATAAATATAGTATTGCATTCCTAATATATAGCATATAAAATAGGTTCAAAATACTATTTGGGGTTTTGCAATGCTTGATGACCTTATTCCACTGAGCCAGACTTTCCTGAGAATTCGCAATCGAGATTTTAAACGGTATTTTCTGCGTGACCACCCGCTATCTAACCGGTTTTCAATCATCATCGGCCAACGAGGCATAGGCAAAACTACGGTCATGATCCAGCATCTACTGGAGCAATATAACGATGACCGATCCGGACGTAAGGCCCTCTACATTCAGGCAGACCACTTTTTTGTAGCCAGTTCGTCTCTGTACGAAATAGCTGACGAGTTCTGCAAGATGGGTGGTGAGCTGATTTGTTTCGATGAAATCCACAAGTATCCGGCATGGTCCATGGAAATGAAAAGCATCTGTGATACCTTTCCAAACTTGAAGATCATAGCCTCCGGAAGTTCTGCCCTGGAAATTGCAAAAGGGAGTCATGACCTGAGCAGGCGGGCCATTGTATATAAAATGTACGGGATGTCCTTCCGTGAATTCATCGGCATGAATAACGGTATTTACTTTGACGCGCTGCCTCTTGAGAATCTTCTGACAAACCATCAGGAATCAGCCGATTCAATCGTAGCAGAGCTTGAGAAGAATGGCCTGAAGGTACTTGCACTGTTCAGGGATTATATGGAACATGGGTATTATCCCTATTTCAAGGAATATGATGATGTGAGCCATTTCTTCATGACTCTTGAGCAGAATATTCATACTACTCTGGAATCGGACCTGCCCGCCATCCACCAGTCGCTCAATGGTTCCAGTATTCGCAAGATTGAAAAGCTTCTTTCAATTATTGCATCACTAGTACCGTTTACCCCGGATATGAAACATCTGAAAAACCTGCTAGGGATCGGTGACGAGCGTACTCTCAAGAGCTACCTGAAATTTCTTGAAGATGCCGGTGTCATACTGTCTGTATCCAAGAGCGGTAAAGGGTTGCGTGAAATGGAAAAACCGGAGAAGATTTACCTGAATAACCCTAATCTCTATCACGCACTTTCTCTAACTCGAAATCCGGATATTGGAGCGATGCGGGAAACATTTTTTATGAGTATGATTCGTACCAAGCATACTGTGTCAGTCCCATCAAAAGGCGATTTCATGGTAGATGACTCTATCGTCTTTGAGGTCGGTGGCAAGAACAAGGATGCAGGCCAGATAAAGGAAACAGAGAATGCCTGGTTGGCGCTGGACAACATTGAGATAGGGCACGGCAAGCGAATACCGCTGTGGCTATTCGGTTTCATCTATTGAAGGGATGGCTGTTTAAATATCAAAATAACAATCAGAGGGAATATTACGATGCTCTGACAAGCGTCCAACTTCAAGGCAAGTGGGCCAATTGGATCAAATTCTCCGCGCGAGGAGTTGAGTCTGCTGTTCAGGAGTCAATAGGAACTGTACTTGGGCTTGAAGCTATTTTGAAAAGATGGAAGGCAGTTATAGAAGATTCCGGAACGAGAAAACAGTCCATTTTGTACAAACTCCCTGAACTGCTGTTAGGCACCCCGGTTTTAACGGCGCACAAAGCCAAAGATGCGCTGGGGATATCGTTCCCAAGCGCAAGTGCGGCATTAAAACTGATGGAAGAATATGAGATATTGACACAACAGAACAGACGGCGGCGTAATCGTGTTTTTTATGCTAAAGAGGTTATAGAGTTACTTGATAAGCCGTCGGCGATCAGAATGCGATTAATCGGGTCATACTTTTCTCCAAAAATGTCTGATACTCACGCTGGATTTGCAAAATATCAGATTTGAAGCAAGTAAAGACCGAAACAGGAATCAAAGAATAACTAATCAATAAGCATATAGAACCGTAAGATTTGACTTTTGTTGAGTATTCTGTGCGGACTCTCCTTGGACTTCAAATCGATAAGTATATGGAATATGCTGTACGTCAACTGGATTACCAGATTTCTTATATCCTGCACCACTCCCAGTTAACAGACCTCCACTATCATCAGGAGTAGCAGAAGATGTCGGTGTTGTATCCGTATTGCCCGCAGAGGTATCAACAATTTTTGAGTATACTTGGTAATAGTTCGTTAGAGACTGACCTTTTAAATTAAAAGTCATATCAGGGGCCGTTTTTATTTTTGCTAAAGAAAAATCTTTCTCGTCGGCACTACATTGAGTCCAACCTGACGAGGGGAGTTCAAGTTTCTGCTTAAAGCAGTTACTATTTAAAAGGTTAAACGAAATATTCTGAAACAAATTGGTTGTACTAAATAATGTATAATCCTTGAAAGCCTTGTCAATCACCTCAAAAGCAACGATTTCGCTGCCACCATACGATGCTTCCAGTGCATTCTTGTACATTTTAGTTGTCGAAGAAACACGTATTGATTGAGTGACAAAGTACAAGAGCGACATCACCATAACCAATGAAATGGTTGTAAACATCAGAGCGGTTATAAGTGCAACACCTTTATTATCAAGTAATTTTTTCAATGGTCTCGCCACCTTTCAATACATAAGGTTATATGGCTGGCCTACAACCGTAAACACTTTCCAACGATAATTGCGCCACTCTGACCCAAAGAATTCAAGCATCATATCCGCTGTAAACTGCCGTCCAAGTGAAGAATATTTTGGGTCTCCAACAAATATTACTTTATTTGGATCAGTATAGGGGTACGTAAAGTTCTTATCCTTAACACCTTCATGGGTCAGCAAGAAAACTCTAATAGATTTCAGTCTCGTTTGTATGTCCTGCGCTGTAAACGCAGTCAGAGTGTCAGTGTGAGTGTTTATGGTCGTGTCAGTCGCATCACGCATATCAAAGACAACCTGCATATCACCAACACAGTCAATTAACGGGTAAGTAGTCAAGCTACCACCATTTGTTGAATCTGTTGAATTTAAAATTACTCCTTTATACAAAGTACCGGTGCCGGGATTACAGCTTGAAGGCATACCTGTGTACGGCCGCCTTATAAAATAGTCCGCCCTATTAAACGGCATCCGGATTGTGTCTGCGCTTCCTGCTGCAAAATTATTTAATGCATAAACGTTCACAGTTTGGTTGTTCACCTTAACACCGTTGTTCAAGAAATTGCCTGATGGCTTGTAAACATCGTTTGGAGGTAAAAACATTCCGCCTGCGTTAGTCGCACCTAGCTTATATGTAAAACTGGTGCCGCTTTGCATAGCCAGTAGACGTTTACTAACCGGCGAACCACTAAAGGTATCAACCAGGGTAATAACAGCTTCATTGCTTACCAAATCCTCAGCTGAATTCCATTTATGAACATAACTTACGTTGCCGGTCGCAGATCCGGAATAGTTAACATAGCTCCACTTGCCAACCGAGTTATTGAACGCAACTGTCGCTGATTTAATAACCAGATAATCACTCCCCTTGATGGCATCCCTTTTGTTGGTACCATCACCGTTAAGTGCCACACCGGACGCATCAGGCACAACACCTTGTGCAATAGAGCGAGGCACACCGGAAGGTGCATCATCAAAGCTATTACCACACATCCCTTTGACCGGCGAATCCGGACATTTGGTTGGGTCGAATTCAGAATAAGTTATTGCACCCTGAAATCCCCAGGGGAGCCCATAACCGGTCGAATTCAGATCGCGCCTCAAAATTTCAAGCCCGATAATTCCCTCAATCTGCGATTCTGCTGATTTGCTGACGCTGGAAGATGTCGTCATAATCTTGCTGAATGCTGCGGCACTGATCATCATCAGGATCATATATATGAACATAACAACTACAAGCTCAACCAGCGTATATCCTTTTCGGCATAACATAATAGATTCCTTATATCAGGGATATTGCTTGGCGCTAATAAGTTCCTGTGTAAATGGCTGACTTTTGTACGTCCAACTAACTGCACTAGACAACATACTTGAATTATTACCTACCGCACTTGATGTCAGCCCAATCGTAAAGAGCGTTTTTGCCGCTCGTATCCTGCTGGAGCGGGTTACCGTGGCACTTAGATTATTGAATGGAGCAGCAAGTGTGGCCGCACCATTTGACTTTGCCAGCCGCATACGGTCATCCGCCAATTGAACCGCTTCATCCCGCAACTGGTTACGAGTATTAACATCCATTGCCACATTGAGTCCAACCAGCAACCCGAGCATGCCAACAATCAAAATCATCAATGACACCATGAGTTCAATCAGTGTGAATCCATCAATATTAAACCGGCATACCAATCTATTTGACACTAATGTTGGCACTTGTACATCCTCCACTATTCAGTTTACCTAACTGCACACGCGTTGAGAGCACAACCACGCTGTTATAAATTGCACTATCGCCAACACTGCCATTTACGCATATTGCTGTATTTCCATTATTTACAACATCAAATAGCCCACGTTCATCAAAATTAATAATTTTTGATGTTCCACCGCCAGGCCACGTCACACCATACTTAATTGCCTTAGTAGAAAGTACCGCATTAGTGGTGGAATCGACTATCTGATACTGGTTTGCAGTGATAACCACATTAAGTGCCTGTTGTTTCGAAAGAGCCTGGGTACGGGCAAACATAATGTCTGTAAAGAGTTCCTTTGTCTGCCCTTCCACCATTGCCTTGGTATTATATTTATGAAAGTCCAATGTGGCAATAGACCCAATTATGGCCATAATTGCGATTACGGTTATAAGTTCAACCAATGTAAAAGCACTATTATTCATGGTTACATCCTGTTCTCAGGACAAAAACTGAGACTATTTATAGCGTTCTTGAATATGAAGTATCCGCTTTACCGGATTAAGACCGGCAGGTGTCATTATGAGGCCGGCATCTTGAGACCCCTTGCCGCCAGCCGAGAGACCTCCGTCAGTTCCGCCAGGGGAGCCAGAATAACTTGTGCGACGACCTTCATTAGCTGTTAGAGCTTCTGAAAGGCTAAGTTCGGCAAAACTTCCGGTTGATAATTGGATGAGCGCTTTTCCTTTTTTTGCATTTGCTGATAATTGGAACCCGGTATCATACTTAACTCCCCACAAATATGTAGTGCCGCCAAATTGGCAAGGGTTGGTTGACGGAGTGAAGGTAGTATAGAAAATTGAACCAGAAGTATTGGCAACAGTATCCGTTACTACACGCTCACCATCAGCAAGATTGATGTACCAACCTTTATCTACCGCAGTATCAGTTGCACCTGTTGTCCGGTTAGTTAGGTCGTTTAGAACAAGAGCAGGAGCTGTGCAACTGGAATCTATATCAGAGCGCAAAAAGCTGCCATCCGCTTTCTTAATCGGATAACACTGTTCTTTAACCATGTATAAGGCGTTCTGAGTAGCCTGATTATCATCACGGTAGTAATAGCGACCTGAACCAAAATACAGATACAGATTTTTCGATGACATCAACTTGGCGATAGAAGTCGTCACCGGCCCAACACCGTCAACAAGCGTGCTGACTGACCATTTTTTGGTCACATCGGTACTAAGAGGGTCGAGTGTATCGGGATTGACGGTATCGGGGATCATTAACCGCACCACACCACCCTCGGTCCAAGTGCCAGTACCATTTACCTGATCAGTATTTCTTACGTAACCAATATACAAAACATCATCCTGATACTGGTTGGTAGCTCCCTTAACCGTCATTTCAGTATCAGCCACAATATTATTAGTAATGCTGCCACCAAAAGCATATTTTATCCCGGTATCGATGACCCAGTAATTACCGGTAGTCGGGCCATGCTCAATATCCACTACGAATAGTTTAAGATTTTGATCCGATTTTCCATAGAATTGTTTTTCAGTGGAATCAATAGGACCAGTTGGACCAGAAGCAAAGACCGCCAGCCATCGACCGTTTTTACTCGTATCAGGAGTCCCGTCAACAGCTTTAGCGTTTATCCTGACCAGTGCCGCTCCGGATGTCGTAAAACCAAGATCATTAATATTGCCGGAATGGCGGTCAAATTCCCATTTAACTGTTGGTGTGACAGAGTACAACGTGTCATTTAACGTATTGTAATGCTGATTCGTTATATCCAATGCATAGTATTGTGAAATTCCCCAATCATTGGACATCGTACTCACACATGTTCCGGACGACGCTGCCGGGCAGGCTGATGTTGACGTTCGACATGCTCCGCCTATCCCCATGCCGCCAACCAGCATAGACTTCCATGTTGAGGCGGTTTTAGTTTCATTCCAGTAATCATCTCTAGTCGTTGTCGTACCGGTAGAGACGTCAAACAGCATATTGGGCCCGTCAACTGAATAAATATGATCAGAGCTGTATGACGGTTTCATAAGAAGTTTAAGATACGGTAAAGCTTGACGAGGAACAAAGGCCCACTCTTCTTTTCCGAGATTCTGCCCGGAGAGGACCCCCTTCACATTTCCATTGGTATTCAGGTTCAAGGTTCCCAGCCTGAAGGCATGCAGCATGCCGTCATTTGCCCCAACATACACCATTCCGCGTTTGGAATAGTCAGCTGAGTTAATATAATTCTTATAGGTAGTATCGCTATAACCAAGGGGCCAATCCTGGTCGTAGGGGCCTAACGCCAAGTTTCCCTGAATTTTAGGTGTGGATGAAACAATATCACCCAGCTTCCATATATTTGACACATTCGTACCATCGCTTTGCTTAATACTAACGTTTCGGCTTCTGCTCGGATTGGTACAAGGATTTGATGAATCGAGACAGACATCCTCACCACGGATGTAACTAATCACTTTATCACTGAAAGTATCCTGTGCAGTAGTGTCTGCACCTTCTGAAGCGAGTCGGGTACGCATAAGACTCTTGCTTGCCGACGCATCATAGTTTGCCGTGGTGAGATCAAAATTGGAGCTATTGAGCAGTGTAAAGATTTTACGATCCGAAGCTGGTCGCTGCCAAAGGAGCTTACCGGCACTCCAGATGCTCTTCAGGCCGTTTGTCGGATCATCTGGAAGAGCAGAAACTGTGGTGCCGTCAAAATTGAACCGTTTGAGCATGGTCTGTTTTGTGTTTGGATCAAAATAGAACTGAATTACTTTGTCTCTGGATATGTCGAATGAATGAGACGTATCTGTTAACGGGTTAAATGCCGTATCTTCGCGGATGGTACTGCCGGAAAAGAAAGGATCAACATAGTACCAGAGGTTTTGCAGTTCACCGGCCCAACTCACGGAGGTACTATTTTCAAAGTCTTTCTTAGGATAAAACACCGCCTGCAGCAGGTTAGCACCGCTTCCTCCGCTATTGCTGAGAATTGAAGCTGCTGTACCAGAAGAAGACTGTGATGCTATTTTTGCAAAGGCATCCTGTAGTTTATTGCGGAAGTCAGAGCCACCATCAGCCACATAAGGTGTTGTCCCACCATTACGCGCGGTATTGGACATCAGGGTTTTGGGTTCACATTCTCCCGTCTGTGTGGCATCTTCCTTGCCGGTGAACAATGTGTATGTTGTAATGGTTTCGTTGCTGTTTGCTGGGTCGGGAGCGGTCCCCAATGCCGAAATTTTTCGATTCTTGGCCAGCCACGACAGGTTATCAAGGTTTTTGCTCCCTCTGAAGCCTGGGCAAGCGCCCGTCTGGCCACCAACGGCGCCACTACCCACTGCATACGTGCCAACCAGCGTCTGCACGGTATCTTTTTGATCGGCTGTAGAGCCACCATCAGAAATTATCAGGATATTGTTTTGACGGCACACAAGAGAAGATGGATTTTTGGATACGTCAAAATCACCTGTTTGCAACCTCATACTATTATTGTTGGCAAAATACCCTATGGCATTGTAATACGCCTCGGACCACGGGGTCCAGGTACTGGCCTGCATTTGATCAATGCCATTAACTAAACCTGAGCTGTGATCACCAACCGAATCATATCCGTTATAAGCAAAAACTTTACCCCCATCGGTTTTAGTGGCGTTGACACAGGACACACCAGCCGCACAATCAGATGAAACATAACATTGGGTAGTAGTGCCATAGCACACTTTGGTGCATTTGATGGGGCTTGTAGTGTTATTGGTTCCGTCGTTGCATTCATAACTGTCGCCAAAATCATTAAACTTCATCGCGCCAAAAATTATGTATGGCTGGAAGTCCTGAATTATGCCGGTCGGCGCGGTAGACTGCGCCACATGAACCAGACAGGTGCGCGTGGAATCACCCAGGGCACCTGCGCCAGCTGACATCAGGAACGAGGGAGCAGCGACCGGAGTCCCAGTGCTCGTTGTGGCCGTGCTCGATGGGTCGATAACATCAAATTCGGTACTGCCGCCGCAAAAATCCATCATTTCGATTTCGCTGCATGATTTGCCACCAATATCTGCGATACCGGCACCTGAATCCCATTTCCAGCTACCACTGGCACGGCTTGCACAGCGACCTATATATCCAATGTCGTTCCCTCCACCGTTACCATAGTTTGGGTGCTTAATGACGCTGGAGCAGATCGAATCAGCAGCTTTGTCGCTGGTGATTTTTGAGGGATCATTATTGTAGCCTAAGGCAGGATCCGAGTAGAGACCTTCACAAACCTTTTGCAGAGGATTAATTTCGGCTTGCCAGTTACCTCCAGTCAGGCCTCGATAGCATATGTGAACAATCGCCACGTAAGCTTGAACTTTAGGGGAGCTGGAACTGCCTGCTATGCAATCCTCTGCGGGTTTCTGCCAAGTGCCCAAATTAGTTCCATCCACCCACAAGTCTGCGGCTTGCTTACAGGCAGTGGAATTGTAACCATCTTTGGAACGGTAAATATCAATACGCGTACCGCCACCTTTTGTACTCATACTTACAAAATCCGGGTCAAACGAAGATGGGCCACGCACCCCAAAAGAGAGCTTATAATTGGCTGAGTCAGCAAGCACCGCATTAGTGGACGGATTGATTACTTCCTTGATGTAGTTGCGGCCGGCGCAGCCCCGCGATTCTCCTTCTAGATAGTTATACGTCGTGTTGAACTTGCCACCGGTTAATTCCTTTTTCTGCACGTCGAACTTGGAGGAAGTCAACCAGTTCAGGAAATTGCCCGATGCCTTGAAGACGGTAGTGGATTTGCCACCACTGCCATTATCAGCCATGGTAACGCACAGGTAAGAGGTCTTGAAGGTGCAGGAGTTATCCAGCACCTCACCGGACTGAAACTTGTTGTCGGTGGTATTGTAGCTATAGGTGGAAGTGCGGTCAAAATAACCGTCATAGGAAGTGGCATCGCTATAAGAAGTATCATAACAGGAATACTTCAGTCTCCCTGTGGCGATATCAATGGTGCTGTCAAAGTATGCCAGATCATACATACTGGCAGAGTTGTCGAACATCAACAGCAAATTCGGTTTTATGGGATTGGCAATAAAAGGAGGGATAACTGAGTATTTACCGGCATCCGAAGTAACAACTCCAAAAGTTGCCGCAATTGTGTGGTCCGAGGTGACATTTGTAAAGGTGTATGTCGTAATGGCACCTTGCGACACGCTATCAACCAGTACATCCAGAATATTTGCACCTGTTGCGGGCGTTATCGTAAACGTCTGACTCCCGCCGTCGACAACTTTAGCCGGATTTGACGGAGAGATAGAACCGTTTGCCCCGGCATTAACAGCAATTGTCCAGACATGCTTGAAGTACACCTGTACCGTCTTGTTCCCCAGAATGTTACTGAGAGTGAACGGCGTGACAGGGCCCTGAGACACGTTATCAACCTTGACATCACTCAGGACGTAATTAGGGTCGGCAGTAAAGGTATAGGTAATACTCTGTCCTGTGCCAACTGTGGTTGTAACAGGAGGTGTGGCCGCAATGGCATTAACAGTAACACTGCCACTACCAGATGCAATTGATAAGATCACGGAATAATTGGGAGCTGAGGTGGTTACCTTGACCAGTGATGATGTCTGTGAGACCCATGCTCCAGTGGTTTTGTTTTTGGTCTCTGCCGAGGTCTTTATCCAGTAATCAGTGCCAGAGGTTAAGCCAATGAAACTGCCTGTTGTGTTGGAGCTAACAAGAGCGGTGCCTACGGCGTCAGAATAAATATAATAGATAATATTCTGTACCCCGTCAGCATCGGCAATATTGTTAGTCACACCGACAGTAGTCGTAGTAACTGCGCCACTAGGCGCTCCAATAGTAGGCGCAGTGTCATAGGGCAACATGGCAACATAAAATATTGAATTTGACGAGCCAACATCACAACTGAAAGAGCAACTGTTAAGCAGTCCGGTAGATGAACAGCTCAAAGTCATATTGGTACCAGTCGTTGCCGAATCTTTCTTGACTGTACTCACCAGCCAATTATCAGGTGAAGTTACAGTAAATGATTGCGTAGTATTAATGTTGAACGGGCCAGTAGGAGTGAATGTGCCATTTGGAGCACCTGATGGAGAAGAAGAGAAGGAGGCCGAAGCAGTCACCTGCGGAATCTTGTAAACCGCAGTAAGAGTAAAATTATCTTTTATGCTTTTTGTATAGGTGGTGGTTGAAATTGTTGTGCCAGCAGTGACATCATTGAAATGATCAAAAGTGTAGCCGGTAATGGTTGGTGCCGTAAAAGTTTCGTTTGGAGCAGCGTTTGGATACGTAAATTTTACTGTATTGCCAGAAACAATAACAGTTGTACCAGTAGTTGTATACGTTATAGCGGCACCGGCTATTGTTGTATTAGTGGAATCGACAACATTTAGCGTTACGGTACCACTCCCACCAGCAAAAGCAGGTGACAAAAGCCCTGAAGAAATTAAAGTTACCGTTACTGTTATGATGGCTAGAAATAATTTAAATGATCTGTAAATTTGCATATGCACCTCCCGCCCACCGGTTAATAATATTTTCTTATAAATCTTCACATTAAAACTCTTGTCAATATCTTAACCAACTAGAAGAAGATTCTTATTAATCAAACAAATGCTTAATTGTGTCTATGAATCGAAACATTTTACTTCCCGTCCAACATCCGCTTCAACGTCTCCGCATCGCGCATACCAACCTCAATCTTCCCATCCGGCATAACCATAGTAGGCGTACCGTTTATCTCGTGGCCGTTTAAACATTAAGAACTCCGTTACCGTACCGTTCTGCAAGTCTGGTAATCAGGTTCTGTTCAGATGAAGTAAGTCGATCTTTATCTATAAACCGCCAGCCAGATTCATAAAGCTGCAAAGCCTCCGATTCCTCAAGCGTTTGCGAAGTTCGGCTCCAGCAAAGCGTTGACAGTTGAGGATATTCGCTAATTGTTATTGTTGGCATTTGCGTAACCCTACTTATCAGGCAATATCCGCTTTGTGAAGCCACTGCCGCACCTCATGATTAGTTGCATCATCCATACAATAATTTCCCCTGTTCAAGGACTTTTTTTATAAGAGACGACGTAACTGTTTTGCTTTTTTCCACCTCAGAGATGGTTCTCACAATCACTTCAAACGGCTCCCTGATACCTCGCAAAGAACGATATGCTTCGCGAGAACGGCGGTACGCCGGTTGATCCGATTCCTTGATAATAACAAAAAGATCAATATCGCTATCCGGTGTAGGGACTCCCCAAACATGCGATCCAAAGAGATAAATTTTCTCCGGATTAAGTGCCGCAGCAATCCTGCGGACTCCCTCAGTCAATGATTCATTTGTGCTAATTGCAGCCATATAAATCCCTAAATATTACTTCCCATCCAACATCTGCTTCAACGTCTCCGCATCACGCATACCAACTTCAATCTTCCCATCCGGCATCACCATGGTTGGCGTCCCGTTAATCCCGTGGGCAGTACCGAATTTGATAATCTCATCAACCGCTTTCTTGCTGCTTTCTTTTTCCGGCTTGGGAACATCCTTGCCCTCAAACGCCTTGTCAAGTATCTCAAGATTCTTCGTCTCAATCACAATGCGGGCTTTATCATATGCACCAGGGTGCATCGGCAGCGGGAAGAACATAATGTGGATGGCGACATCCGGGGCTATTTTGGCGAGTTTCTGCAGTTCTGTATGACCTTTTCGGCAATACGGACAATCCGGATCGGTGAAGACATACAGTTTTTTGGAACCTTTGGGGTTGCCCATAATAACCGCATTGGCCGTGGGAATGGTGCTGACATCAACCGAGGACTGCTGTTTCGGCGGTGCTTTGGGCAGTTCGTGAGCGGAAACCGGCTGCATTGTCTCCAGACTTACAACCATCCCCTGAATCAAGTGCTTCTTGCCGTAATCCATTAAAAGAAGGCCCTTCTGTCCATCCTTTTCCACAAACAATTCAAAAAGCCCGCTGGCAGGTGACTGCTTTACCGAAGTAACCGTAGCGCCGGTTTTCTTGATGAGTTCGGTCGCATCCTTTTCCGTGAGCGTGTGGCAGGTCGAGCAAACACCGCCGCACCCTTCCTTCGCCATGGCAAACGAGGGTGAAGCAATAATGAGAGAGACGACGAGGCTGGCAAGCAATTCTTTTAGCATAGAGCGATTCCTTTCAAAGATATAAATATATAGCGATTCCTATCAATAAGCATGCCGATTGGCTAAGGTTTGTAACGTACTGAAAATACGGTTTATATTTCATGACCATACTTCTGACCTGCATTTTTTGCAACATTTTTTCGGTAGTGGGTATGCAATAATTGCGGATTTGCCCTATTGCGCCATGTGCGGCTAAAACTAAAGAGAAGCTGCATCTTCCGATGGAGTTGGCATCACACGTGATCGCTTTGAATATAGAACCACAGGTAAGCCACAGAGCAATATAATAAATTTATATGAAAATATTACAATTTAATTGCGTTAGTTTACTTGCTAATAGGTGATACAGCACATTTACAGATAGTTTTATATTATTAAATATTACAAACTGGCCTACTATTACTACAGTAACTCCTCCTTAGCATAAGTCAATATTTAGTTACACAGATACTACTCAATAAAAAAATCAGTATTGTACCAAGGTACAATAGACAACTTAGTAATAGAGCAATAATATAACAGTAAAGAAACTCTATTTTTACAAAAGAACGTTCCGTAGTCAGTGAAGTATATAAAGAACAAAAAGGAGAACAGTCATGGCAACTTCAACTCAAGCAGCAGCCGCAGGAAATCAGGTCGTTGGTAAGGTCGTAATCCTTTATGGCACGGTAAAAGCCATATCCCCTGACGGTGCCGTTCGTCTTCTCGTGCCGAACAGCCCGATTTTCGCTAATGACCGCATTGTTACCGAAAGTGACGGCAATGTGTCCATCATGGTTGACGGCACACCTCCCACCCAGTTGGATCTGGGCAGAATGAGTAACGTAGCTATTGATGAGGATATATATGGCGCTGTGACGCCGCAAACAACCACTGATGCCGTTGCAGAAGCCGAGCAGATCCAGAAAGCCCTTATGGCAGACGGCGATTCCCCGATTGATCTTGCTGCAACTGCTGCCGGTGGCAGCGCTGGGGCAGGTGGTGCTCATCCTCTGTTTGTCGTTAGTCCGACGGGCGGGGAAGTTACTCCGACAAGCGGCGCAGACACCACGGGTGTTACTTTTGGAACAACAGGCACTGCTGACGGCGCCCTTGGCCAGCCAGCGCCCAATCAGCCTCCGACACTTGTTCCTGACAATAACGTCGCTACTGAGGGTGAAGGCCACACCATGGCCGTTGATGCGGCTCATGGAGTTCTTGCCAATGATATCCATGGATCTGACGGCATGACCGTAGTTGCAGGAACGCATACCGGCAGTCTGGGTGGCACACTGGTAATGGCGGCTGACGGCAGCTACAGCTACACGGCTCCGGCCCATGTGGATAACCCGGGCGGCCAACCGGTTCCGGAGGTCTTTACCTACACAGTTACGGACACTAATGGCTTTGTTGTTGATAGCACTTTGACGATTAATATTACTGATACCGTTCCTGTTGCGCATCCTGATAGCGGCCTATCTTTCATAGAGGGAAGCGGTCCGCATGCTGTTGACGCTGCTCATGGAGTTCTTGCCAATGACACAGCGAGCGCTGACGGCATGTCTGCCGTTGCCGGCACTTTTGTTGGCGATCATGGTGGTACCATCGTTCTCGCAGCAGACGGCAGTTACACCTATACACCACCTGCAAGTGTAACCAATGCTGAAGGTCAGCCGGTGCCTGAAACCTTTACCTACACCGTTGTTGACGGAGACGGTTCGACCAGCAGCAGCACGCTGACGATCAACGTCACCGATACCGCCCCTGTTACACATCCTGATGCTGGCAACTCTTTCGTAGAGGGTAGTGGCCTCCATACAGTTGACGCAGCCCACGGAGTTCTTGCCAATGACACAGCGAGCGCTGATGGCATGTCAGCCGTTGCCGGCACTTTTGTTGGCGATCATGGCGGTACCATCGTTCTTGCAGCAGACGGCAGTTACACCTATACAACACCTGCAAGTGTAACCAATGCTGAAGGTCAGCCGGTGCCTGAAACCTTTACCTACACCGTTGTTGACGGAGACGGTTCGACCAGCAGCAGCACGCTGACGATCAATATCACAGATGCGGTACCAACCGCCCATGCCGACGCAGCAAACGTTGGCGAAGGCGCTACCGTAACAGTAGAGGCCACCGGTGTACTGGGCAATGACGTTTTAGGCGCTGACGGAGCCACATTGGTTGGCGTAGTCGCTGGCAGTGACACTACACACGCAGTAAACGGTCAATTGGGCGTTGAAATTGCTGGTGTCCACGGCACCCTGACCCTCAATGCCGACGGCAGCTATGCATACCATTCGACGGCCAACGACATAAAAGCCGATACGACCGACACCTTCGTTTACACCATCCAGGACGGCGACGGCGACGTTTCCACCACGACGTTGACGATCAATCTGGCCGACATCACGGTACATACTTCATTGGATGCAGAGCAGTCTGTCACCAGTGTTGACGAGTCCGCGTTGCGAGACAGCGTCCAGGAGGGCCCGGTGGTCGGGACAGCAACTGCCGAAGGCCACTTAACAGCCACTGGCGGCATTGGCTCGTACGCTTATACATTGGTGGACGACACGGCGACGGCGACACACCATGGTGTCATGACTGTCGACCAAGACGGTCATTACAGCTACACCCTGCATGATGTAACAGGAGGTGACGCCAACACCGACACGTTCAGCTACATCGCGACCGATGCCAACGGCAACACGGCACAGAACACAATTACCATCAGTATCGTTGACGATATTCCGACAGCCCATGTTGATACGGCAATCGTGAGCGAAGGTGGTACTGTTACTGCTGTCGCAAATGGTGTATTGGGCAACGATGTATTTGGTGCTGACGGAGCCACATTGGTTGGCGTGGCACATAGCAGCGACACTTCAACGCCGGTGAGCGGCAATCTTGATGCCGCGGTTAACGGTGCTCATGGCACATTAACCCTCCATGCCGATGGCAGTTACTCATACCATTCGACGGCTAACGACATCACTGCCGATACGACCGACACCTTCGTTTACACCATCCAGGACGGCGACGGCGACGTTTCCACCACGACGTTGACGATCAATCTGGCCGACAGTGGAGTAAAAACCTGGGTGGATGCAACTTCTGATACCAGTGCAGATGAAGGGGCGCTACCAGGAATAGGCAATCATCCTGGGCCAGGTTATGTTGCCGAAGGCCATTTAGATGCTTCTGGTGGTACGGGTATTTACTTATATGCGTTAGTAGGAGACACCAACGGCCAATATGGTACCCTCGTGGTGAATGCAGATGGTAACTACAAGTACACCATGACTCATCCAACCACTACAGATTCGGTTTCTGACACATTCACATTCCAGGTCACAGACAGCAATGGCAATGTTGCAACGAATACCGTTGCCATCAGCATTGTAGACGATACTCCAATCCTGAACATCACAAATGGAATTTTCCAAAACAGTGCTGATACAGTGCTCAATGGTTCACTTGCATCTATAGGTGCTGATTATGCTGGAGGACATGTAGATCTTTCTACTAATGACGGAGTCAAGGTGGGGGTAACTTCATATGGTGTTGACGTGGTATATCATAAGGATGCAACCGACTCTTCAATCCTTCACGCAATGGCCGGTTCTGCTGAGGTACTTACGGTAACAGGGCATCCTGACGGCACGTACACAATGGCTCAGCATCAATTACTTGATTTGACGGTGTTGACATCTAATCTCCAATCCTCCATCGGTTCTGGCGGGCCTCAGTCTTCATACTATATCTATACTGACGGCACATTTGGATCTGTTGCCACGGCGAAAGCGTGGTCAGTCCAGATTTCTGCTGATAGTGGGCATGGTGTCAATCCAAGTCAACAAGGTATGGGGATTGACAACAACCATTTTGACTCAAACGAGCATATGCGATTTAATTTTGATAACGAAGGTGCAAGCGGTGCTAAGAACTTCGCCTATAAAGCCGATATCGGTGTTAATGGGCTAAGCAGCTCCGAGACTATAAACTGGACTGCTCATTTTGCTGATGCTGCCGGAAACAAACTTACAACAACTTCAACGGGAACGGCATCAGGAACGGATCATATTTCAATCACATCACCCAGTGACGGAGTATTTATAGACTATGTTGATTTTACCGCTGGAGCTGGTACTGATTGCCGTTTGACCACTGTTGCCACTTATACCCTTGATACTACGGTAACCAAGACATTGAGCTTCGGTTTCGCGGCATATGATGGTGATGGTAACCACGTAGACGGTTCTGTCTCCATGCTTGCACAGAACTCTGCAACACTCACAGGTGGTGCAGGCAATGAGGCTTTAGGCGGTGGACATGATGCCAATATCATTAATGGCGGCGCCGGCAATGACACTTTGACCGGTGGCGCGGGTGCCGACATATTCCATACTGGAGCAGGAAACGATACCATAAAGGACTTTAGTCTGGCACAAGGAGATAAGCTGATAATTGAACCTGCTCATGATGACATTTTTGTTCATCAAAGCGGGGCCAATGTAATTCTTACTGTCTCAAATAGTTCTGCGCCTGTCGGAACAGTAACAATTGAGAATGCGTCAGCGGTTGATATCAACAATCTACTTCATCCAACTGACCCAACATCACATCTTTGATTTATACCAGTATAATAAAATAAAACTGCCGCAGGGGATTTCCTCTGCGGCAGGCTCGTTTAGACAAAAGACATATAAAGCAAAACAAACGCCCCCCTGCACTACTGCAACCAAACCATTTCCTGCACATCCGCAACAACCCCATCACCCTTCATAATCTAAACATCCTGCACAAAACCTCGCATTACTGTTGTATTTTTTGGTAGAATATAAAACTCAGCCATCAGAGCCGATTTTATTACGAAACCGGCTCTGTTTCTTCACCCACCCGTACACCTTTTTTTGAGGCGATACCATGAACTACACGCTTAAAGATCTGCTGGATGTCCCCAGGTTACGAGAGCTGCTGGATGCAATGGACGAAATCCACAGCATGCCCTCTGCCATTCTTGACAGAGAAGGGAATATTCTGACCGCCACCGCATGGCAGAATATCTGCACAAAATTCCACCGGATGAATCCCGACACGGAAAAGAAGTGCATTGAGAGCGATACACGCATTAAAGCCGGGCTTGACCTGGAGCTGCCTTATGTCATCTACCGTTGCCCGATGGGTTTGGTGGATGCGGCAAAACCTATCATCATAGAAGGCAAGCATCTCGGCAATGTATTTGTCGGTCAGCTTTTTATGGAGCCGCCTGACGAAGAGTATTTCAAAAAGCAAGCCCACCAGTACGGATTTGATGAAGACGAGTATCTGGCGGCCATGCAGAGCGTTCCGTTTTTTCCTGAAGAAAAGTTTCTCAAGAACCTGACATTTATTCATAGCCTCACGCAAATGCTGGCGGAACAGGGATTGCAGCATAAGAGACAATGTGAGGCCGAGAAAGCGCTGCTGAAAAAAGAGGAACTCTACCGGGAATTGTTTGCCAGTGCCGGAGAAGGAATTATCATTTTATCTCCGGATGGAAGACTGATCAAGGTTAACGAATCGTTTGCCGGACTGCACGGTTACAGCCCTTCAGAAATGCAGAAGATGGGGCTGAAAGACGTGGATACCCCTGAAACCTCTCGCCTGGCACCCGAGAGGATGCGCCGGATATTGGCCGGCGAGACTCTGTTCTTTGAGGTAGAGCATTATCACAAGGATGGACACGTTTTCCCGCTTGAAGTTACCGCCAACCTGATTACTGCCGGTGGTGAGTCTTACTTTCAATGTTTTCATCGCGACATCACCGACCGCAAGCGTGCCGAGAGAGCCCTCCGCGAAAGCGAGAGCCGTTTCAGATCCATATTTGATCACTCACCGATCGCCATCGGAATCGGAGATATCCGGAATGGTGAACTGGTAGAGGTCAACGATGCGTGGCTGAGGCTTTTAGGATACAAGCGTGATGAGGTTATCGGACGGACTGTTGAGGAACTTTCAATTTTTGTCAGAACGGAAGAACGGGGAGAAATCATCAGGGTTATCCAGGATCAAGGCAGGGTGGTCAACCATCCGGTGCGGTTCCGGCAAAAATCCGGTTCGTTGATTGATATCCATTATTCCGCTGAAATAGTCACCTTCGATATGAGACCCTGCCTGCTGGTAATGATGACGGATACCACCGATCATAAACATGCCGAGGTACTGTTGAAAGAAAGTGAGGAAAAATTTTCCAAGGCGTTTAGTGCAAGCCCGGAGGCAATTTCAATAAATTCCATGGAAGACGGTACGTACATTGATGTGAATGATGTGTTTCTCTATATCACCGGCTGCCGAAGAGATGAGGTGATTGGCCATACATCAAGTGAATTAGGCTTCTGGATCGATCCGGACGAGAGATACCGGTTTTTGGAGAAACTTTCCGAGACCGGCTCAATAAAAAACTACGAAACCAGATATCGGATGAAAAATCTGGAGGAAAAAGATTTTCTGGTTTCCAGTGAGGCCATAGAGATTGCAGGAAAACAGTGCAGTCTTAATTTCATAATGGACATTACCGAACGCAAACGCGCCGAGGATGCCCTGAAAGAAAGCGAATTTTTCTTCAAAGAGTCCCAGCGCTCCGCAAACATCGGTTCTTACAAGGCTGACTTTACCACCAACTATTGGAAGCCATCTGAAGTTTTACGTACCATTTTCGGTATTGACGAAAATTACGACTGCAGCGTTCAGGGCTGGATAGAGATTGTCCACCCTGATGATAGAAACATGATGGAGCACCATCTGAAAGAGGAGGTAATGTCCAGGAGAAAACCCTTTTCAAAGGAATACCGGATAGTTCGCAAAAATGATGGCGAAACAAGATGGGTAAACGGTTTGGGGGAAGCCACTTTTGACAGCCAGGGTGCCATGCTGTCATTGTATGGAACCATTCAGGACATCACAGAAAACAGACTTATCGAGGAGGAGCGGTCGAACCTTCAGCAGCAACTCCTGCAAGCACAAAAGCTGGACAGCCTTGGGGTGCTGGCCGGCGGCATCGCCCACGACTTCAACAATCTGCTGGCGGTCATCATTGGCCGGTGCTCTCTGGCAAGGCTCAGGCCGGCAACAGCTGTGGATAACATCGCGCCGATTGAAACCGCCGCTGAACGTGCGGCTGAACTTTGTCAGCAGATGCTGGCATACGCCGGGAAAGCCAATATTGCGAAGTCACGGATACGTCTTGATGAACTGGTGGATGAAATGGTCCGGATGTCAAAATCCACTATCGGCAAAAACGTGAAAATCACCAGTGATCTTGCCTCCGATATTCCGCCGCTTATAGCCGATGCCAGCCAGATCCGACAGGTCGCCATGAACCTGATCATCAACGCATCGGAAGCCATTGGCGAATCACAGGGTGAAGTTCGGGTTTCCCTGGCAAAAAGATCAGTCGAAGCAGGTCATCAGGAAAAAGACCATCTTGGCGCCATCATCCCCTCCGGTCGGTATGCCTGCCTGGAGGTAAGCGACAACGGTTGCGGCATGGACGACGAAACCAAACAAAGAATATTTGAGCCTTTCTACACCACCAAATTCACCGGTCGCGGCTTGGGAATGTCAGCCGTTCTCGGAATAATCAGAACGCATAAGGGAGCATTACAGCTCTTCAGCCATCCGGGACAGGGTTCAACCTTCAGGGTCTACCTGCCTGTTGAGATGAGCGCTCCCGCAGAAAGCCAATCCACCACGCAGTCCGCCTCCCCGGAGTCGTGGCAGGGAACCGGTACGGTGTTGTTGGTAGAGGATGAGGAACAGGTCATATGTATTGCAGAATCAATGCTGGCAGCTTTGGGTTTCAAGGTGATAAAAGCATCTAACGGCGAAGAAGCGCTGGATCTGTTTAAGCAGAATGCTGAAGTGATTACGCTGATTGTAACAGACATCGGTATGCCGGTTATGGACGGTTATTCACTGGTCCGCGAACTGAAAAAAATCCCGTCGGCACCGCCGATCATTATATCCAGCGGCTTTGGGGGAAAAGACATTACGTCACGGATCGCCCCGGAAGATTTCGCCGGAATGGTCAGTAAGCCGTATAACTTCAATCAATTGCAAGTCGTAGTGAAGAACGTTGTGGGTGTGCGATAAAAATGTTTTGTGGAATAACAACCTCCCCTCCCCTTGCGGGAGGGGATTGAGGGGTGGGGGAAGTTGCAACATGCTAATTTCATGGCAGTCTCCCCCCCACCCTAACCCTCCCCCGCAAGGGGGGGGGAGGGGATTTAAATGGACTTTTGCAAGAAGCTCTTATATCTACCTGATATAAGAAGCTTACGTTTGTTTTTCCGGGGAAAACGATCCTGAAAGTGAGCAGGTCGCCACGTGCGACACATGATGAGGCATCCATGCGGTTTGGAATTCAAAAAAGGCTCTCACTTTATATAAGTATCTTCTTGGTGTTTTTTTTCGCATTCAGCAGTTGGGCACTTTATGTCTACACCTCGCAACTCACCCGTGAAAACATAGAAAAACAGCAATTCGCCATGACCGGGATCATCGCCGGTAGTATTGATGACAAGCTCGGCAGTTGGCTCAGCCTCATTGCTGATGTCGCATCAAAAACCCCTTCCGGAGTGTTTCAGAGCCCTGATGTTGCTCAGCAATTCCTTGATGAGCGGAGCGGCATCTGCAGTATTTTCACTAACGGCATCATGCTGTTCAATAAAGATCTTGATCTTGTCGCAGAAAGCCCCTTCATCGCCGGTAATAAAAATGTTGAGTCCAATGTGATTGCACCGTTTCTGAGAAACATTGAGAACAACGGCTTGCCGGATATATCGAACCCCTATGTTTCCCCAAAAACCAATGCACCGGCGATAGTTATGGCATCAACGATCACAGATAATGATAACCGTACCGTAGGATTTCTGGTGGGAAGCATTAACCTGACCAAGGATTACTTTCTGGAGGAGATGACCAGCTTCAAAATTGGCGGGAAAGGATACCTCTATCTGTTCAGCTCAGACCGGACCATGATCGTCCACCCGGATCTGAGCAGAGTGTTAAAGAACGATTTCCCCAAAGGCTCCAACCCGCTTCTTGACGAGGCGATCCTCGGATTTGAAGGGAGCGGTGTAACGGTGAATTCACGGGGAGTCAAACAGTTGGCATCCTTTAAACGACTTCGAACCGTAGACTGGATACTCGGCTGTGTTTTCCCTATAGATGAAGCTTACGCCCCTGTAAAAAAGATGCGATCATACCTGATCAGTATCTCAGGCTTTACTATTCTGGTTTCAATAGTTCTGATCTGGATTTTGACCAGCAGAATTACTTTCAATCTCAGAAGCTTTTCCGATCAAGTCATAAACATTAAGAACTTTGACGACGCAGGCCAAAAGATCAGCATAGACAGTAACGACGAAGTTGGTCTGCTCGCCGAATCCTTCAATTCGATGATAGAGAACCTTGGACAGGCCCGTTCGGCACTACTCCATATGAGTACTCATGACAGCCTGACTGGCCTTTATAACAGGGCGTATTTCGACGAGGAGATGGAGCGCTGCGGCAAAGGAAGAAGCTTCCCCGTCAGCATAGTCATGGCGGACCTGAACGGCCTGAAACAGGTAAACGACCATGATGGCCATGAAGCGGGTGACAATCTGATCAGTCTGGCAGCAACCGTGCTGCGCAACTCTTTCCGGGGAGATGACGTGGTTGCCCGCATCGGTGGTGATGAGTTTGCCGTCGTAATGCATCATGCTTCCCTATCTGTCGCCAATGCTTCAATTGCACGAATTCGCCAACAGATTGCCGATATCAACACCAGAGCAACAGAAGACAATTTGAGACCATTGTCACTGGCTCTTGGCGTTGCCGAGGCAACAAACAGTGACGAGCTGAAGTCAGCTTTTAAATTGGCTGACGAATATATGTATGAAGACAAGCGTCGGCAAAAAGAAAAATTATCTTCATCACTTCGACCCCAATAAGTTTTCAAAACATTTACCATCCTGCCATATGTATGTAACCTGACAATGCTAGTGTTACTTCCAAATCAATATTGGGAGGGCAGGAATTTAATGCGAAAGATAATCCTTAAAACGGCAGTTAATGAACCTCAGAGCAACTGAGCAACAGAGAAAATCAGACAGTTACATCATCAACAGGTATAACCAAGATGGTGAGTGACTTCTTCTGGTTTTAACCTGAAATCTTCTTTGTTTTTGCTCGGTTGCTCTGTTGCTCCGTGTTTCAAATGCTTTTTCTGATAATGTATTCCGACTTAGCGGCAAATGTAGCATTTGCGTGACATCGCGGTGCCCGGTGTTGCAATGTTCCCAACGAGGGTTATACTTAACAGATTACAACCAACAACTGGGGGAACTGCCATGATAGTGTATGTTGTGCGCCATGCTGAAGCGATTGAGGGTAGTGATGTCGTTCAGGATGAATGGCGTTATCTTACCGAAAAGGGGAGAGCGGTAGCGAAAGAGATGGGCGTGGCTATTGCCAAAAGCGGCCCTAAGCCCCGGCTGACCATAACCAGCCCCCTGACTCGCGCAGTGCAGACAGCTGAGCTCATGGCCGTGAATGCCTGCCGTAAAAATGTGGTTGTTGCGAACAGCCTTCTCCTGCCGGGCGGCGATATTGCCGAGTTGGTTACGTATCTGAAGTGCGGCACGGATGCCAAACGAGTCATGCTGGTCGGCCACGAGCCACAGCTTGGTTCATTGGTTGCCCTGTTGCTTGGGCGTGGAGGGGGAACTATTTCGTTGAAAAAAGGCGCCTGTGTGGCATTGAAGCTTGACCAGGGTTCCGGTGGCAAGCCGGCCGCTTTCCTCTGGTACCGGATTCCCGGCAAGAAAAAGACCACGTCCTACAAAAAAGCATTTACCGGATGACTCCGGATACCACTCGAATATGGCCGGATTCGACAGCCCTGCTTGAGCGATCAAGAGGTGTTTTCTTCGCCCACTGGGAAGAAATGCTCCGTCTGAAACAACGGGTCATTGAAACTTCCGACATTGATGATATCCACGACCTGCGGGTTGCATCGCGCCGTTTCAGGGCCGTATTGGAATTATTCTATCCTTTTGCGCCAAAAAAACTGAGAACAGAACTCAAGAAAAATGTCCGCAGTCTGACACGTCTGTTGGGCGGGTTGCGCAATATTGATGAGGCTCAGCTGTTCTTCAGCTCACATCTTCAAACAAATAATCCACCCGATGGTAAACTTTTCAGGTCGCTTGCCGCATTACGCGTCAGGGAAATGAAGCGAATAAGGAAAGCGCTCAACTCCTTCGACCAGAGGGCTCTTGACCGGATAGCGCGAAAGGTAATCAGACAGCTTAACAGTGACGCCATCAAAGGGCGGAAAAGCGCCTCTCTACCGGCATATTTCTCTGAAGTATCCATCAGGCAGTATAAGCCGATTCGCCGACTGCTTGCCGCCTCGACAGCACCCGGGCAGCGACTGTCACGCCACGCTCTACGGATTGCCATCAAAAAGTGGCGCTATTTTTTCGAAATTATCGCGCAGATTCTGGATCGTGATTACACTCCGTTCCTGGAAAAACTGAAAGAATATCAGTCCATCCTGGGACGAATGAATGACATTGTCGAATTCGAGGTGCTGCTCGACCAGCTAAAGCTCCCTGCCGACCAGCGGGAGCAGGCGAAAGCGGCCCTCCTGACAGAGGACGCACTGCTGCTCAAAAACTTCACTGCACTTGTTGAGCGCAAACCACTCACCTATACATTCCTGATTCAAGAGGCCACATGAAAAAGTCCCGCATCGCCGCTATTGATATAGGCAGTAACTCCATTCGCTGCATCATTGCAGAAGCTACCAAAGACGGTAAGTTCAAGATTCTGGATGATGAGAAGGCAACCGTGCGCCTTGGTGAGCGGCTGGCCATGACCGGAGTGATCTCCGAGGGGGCCTCGAAGCGCGCTGTTGAGGCGATCAGGCGGTTTCATAAACTGGTCACGGGACTGAATGTGGAAGCGGTGGAGGCAGTGGCCACCAGCGCTGTCAGAACAGCGTCCAATGGGAAAGAACTGATTACCACACTATCGGAAGAACTTGGCCACGAGATCAGGATTATATCCGGCGAAGAAGAAGCAGAACTGGCAGCCGCCTCCGCACTGGCCAATTTCGATATGTACGGGAAACGTTACGCAATGGTCGATATCGGCGGCGGCAGTGTCGAAATCGTGACAGCGTACAGCAATCATGTTGAAGAGTTTTTTTCCGTTGAACTTGGTGCGGTCGTCATGACTGATCGTTTCCTGAAGAGTGATCCGATCACCGAAAACGAGCTGCGGAAACTACAGCGCCATATCAGGGAGCGCCTCAAGCAAACCTTCACCGGTAATCGAATCTCCGCTGATTCATTCATCGGTTCGGGCGGCACCCTGACAGCGCTTGGCAACATGGCCATGCAGATGCGCAAGGACAATTACGTTTCCATCCATGGCTACGAGGTGCTCCGTTCGGAAGTGGTCCACCTGCTGGCAATGTTGACCCATAAAGACCTGAAAGAGCGCCGGACCATAGCGGGGCTCAACCAGGACCGGGCTGATATCATCGTCGCCGGTGTGGTGGTTATCGATGAATTGATGCGTTTCTTTGATACAAACCGGCTGCTGGTAAATGAGCGGGGTATCCGGGAAGGCCTGCTGATCAAGGCGATGAAACGGCTTGGCTTTGCCGCCGGCAGCAGCACTCCGCCGACATGGAGAGATTCCATCAAGGAGTTTGCCGTTTCCTGTCATGTTGACGAACAGCATGCTTCGCATGTGGCCGGTATGGCACTGTCGATCTTTGATGCCCTGTCGCTTCCCTTCGGTTTAACGCCGCACGAGAAAAAGCTCCTTGAAGCGGCGTCCATTCTCCACGACAGCGGATATTTTATCAGCTACAGCAGCCACCACAAACATTCGTACCACCTCATTCGGCACGCCGAACTGTTCGGCTTCAGTCCACGGGAACGGGAACTGATTGCACAAATTGCCCGTTATCACCGGAAATCCATCCCGAAACGGAAACATGATGCCTTCCAGAGCTTGAAGGAAAAAGACCAGATAACCGTGGCCCGCCTGGGCGGCATCCTGCGTCTGGCCGACGGGCTAGACCGGCGCAGAAACAGCCTGGTTCAGGATATTTCCTGCCAGTTCAACGGCACGGCTGTAACGCTTAACCTGGGCGCTGCAGAAGACATTTCAGTCGAGATTTTCGGTGCCAACGCCAAGAAGGATTTATTTGAAAAAGCTTTTGGCAGCACGGTTGTATTTGCGACGAAATGAGTGTATCGATGAAATACAACGAAGAGGGGGGTAGAAAGTGCTCGGATTAATTCCCAAAGACGAGAAGTTCTTTGAAATGTTTCAGGAGATGGGGCAGATCATCGTGACCGGTGCAGAACGTTTAAAACTGATGCTCGACAATTATAACAACCCGGCGGAAAGCCAGCAGGCAATCAAAGATATCGAACACCTTGGAGATGTACAGAAGAAAAGAATACTCAAAAGACTGAATACTACCTTTATTACCCCTTTTGACCGGGAGGACATTTATTCCCTGTCTACGGTTCTGGACAGCATCCTGAATTCAATTGACGCGTCTGCACAGCGCTTTATCATGTACAACATCGATAAACCGACACTGGAGGCAAAAGAGCTGGCTTTTATAATTGTGAGCTGCAGTCACACCATCAAATCTGCCTTGAATAATCTGGGCAAACGGCATGGTGATATCCATGAGTTTTGTGTCGAGCTGAATTCCCTGGAAAATGAAGCTGATAATGTTTGCCGCGAAGCGGTAAGCCGACTGTTTGACGACGAGAAGGATCCGATTCAACTGATAAAATGGAAGGAAATCTACGAGATGCTGGAGCGTACGACTGACAAGTGTGAGGATGCGGCAAATATTATTGAAAGTATGGCCGTAAAAAACACCTGATACCGTTATATCTGCCGCTGAATTAACAAAGAAGTAACCCACATTTTTCCTCCCTGTAACAGTGCTGTAACAAATCTCTGCTATAGTTGTTCCAGATTCGTTACACACTCACAGGAGGAAATATCCGATGTTCAAAAAGTCCATTCTTACCGCTGCCCTCATAACAGTTACCGCAATCGCTGCCCACGCCGCACCAACCAGGGTCGATGCCAAAATTGCCAAATACAAAACCGAGTCCGGAGTTGCCGGAAATCTGGGCAGTATCGGTTCCGACACCCTCAACAACCTGATGACCTATTGGGCCGAGGGCTTCAAAAAGAAATACCCCAACGTTAATATCCAGATCGAAGGCAAAGGCTCCAGCACCGCACCACCCGCACTGATCGCCGGCACTTCACAGCTCGGGCCGATGTCCCGTGAAATGAAGAGTTCCGAAATCGAAGCCTTCGAAAAGAAATACGGCTACAAACCGACTAAAATCGGCGTGGCACTTGATTCCCTGGCAGTATTTGTCAACAAGGACAACCCGATCAAGAGTCTGTCGCTTGACGAAGTTGATGCCATCTTCTCCAAAACCCACAAACGTGGCGGCGCTGATGTCACAACATGGGGACAGCTTGGTGTAACCGGTAAGCTTGCCAGCGCGCCGATAAGCCTTTATGGCCGTAACTCCGCTTCCGGAACATATGGCTACTTTAAAGAGCACGCCATGGGCAAAGGTGACTTCAAAAACAGTGTCAAAGAACAACCCGGCTCCGCTTCAGTTGTTGAGGGTGTTGCCCATGATGTCGCCGGCATAGGCTACTCCGGTATCGGCTACGCCACTTCCGGCGTCCGTGCGCTGTCGCTTTCCGACAAGAAAGGTGGCCCAGTTGAAGCTGCCAACTACCAGAATGTACTTTCCGGTAAATACCCGCTTTCCCGTATGCTTTATATCTATGTTGCAAAAAAACCTGGACAGCCACTGCCTAAGGTTGTTGAAGAGTTCCTTCGTTATGCACTTTCCAAAGAAGGACAGGAAATCGTCGTAAAAGATGGTTATGATCCATTGACCGCCAAACTTGTAGAGCAGCAGCTTAAGGCGCTTAAGTAGGCATACGATTAGCGCTTTGCCTATTATTCCCCCACCCCCGCCAAGGGGGAGGGAATTTATTTACTTTAAGTTTAAGTCCAGGTAGCCATGTCAAAAACAATTATCGACAAATCCCGCCGCAATGACCGCCTTGCCGAACTGGTAATTCGCGGCGGCGGAATTCTGGTCATCATCTCGGTGGTCTGGATCCTGGTAATGATCTCCAAGGTTGCCCTGCCGCTTTTCTTCCCCGCTTCAGCCAAAGTTTCCGCCAAAATAATAGTACCGGCATCAGTCCTGTCAGCAAAGACATTGGCGGTGGGAGCCGAGAACGACCAGCGCGGCGTTTTTATTCTTGATGATTCAGGAACATTCAACTTTTTGAAAGCTGCCGACGGCTCCCTCTCCGCCAGCATCAAAGCGCCAGTTATCCCTGTCAGTGCGCTGCGGGTAATTTCAGCGGAATATCTCGGCAAATCATCGTACAGCCTGCTCTGGAACAACGGTGCCCTGACAGCAGTCACGGTGGCATTTTCATCTGTAAAAAATGCTGACGGCACCATCGAGCTAAACCAGGATGTCACCCCCCGGGAAGAGCTTTCTTTTCCGGCGGCACCCGGCATTGAGCAGTCATGGGCTCGCCTGATCGAAGAAAAAGGCGTTATGCGGATCGACCGCCTGAACGGCGACCGGCTGCGGGTAACACAGCAACTGGTAGAAAAAAATCTGGCCGGAGACGAAAAACGGAGCACAGCGGTTACTGACATCACAGACCCACTGCCGGGACGTCTCTCCGCTGTAACCGTTGATTCGAAAGGTCACTATCTGTACGCCGGCACCGACAACGGCATGCTGCTGCGCTGGGATATCTCGGAACCGGGGCAGATACGCCTGCTCGACACGCTTCAGGGCACCACAGGCCATCAGGCCATTACCGCCCTTTCCCTCGTTCTGGGTGATGTATCCATAGCAGTTGGTGATGCCAAAGGGGGACTCTCAACCTGGTTTCCGGTGAAGACTCCCGGCAGCAGCGAGGACAAGAGACTGGTCCGCATTCATACCCTGCGCTCCACCAGCGGCAAACTGGCTCTCATCATCCCGTCACCCCGCGACAAGACACTGTTCTCCGTTGATGCCGCTGAAATCCATGTCGATCATATGACCTCGGAACGGAACCTGTTGACCGTAACACCCGCCGCGCCGGTTACCCATGTGGCGCTGTCGCCCAAAGGCACCGCACTGTCGGCCCTGGACGGCAAAGGCACCGTAACAATCTGGAGCCTGGACATCCCGCATCCGGATGTCTCCTTCGGCACCCTGTTCGGCAAGGTCTGGTATGAAGGCTACGACAAGCCGGAATATGCCTGGCAATCCTCATCAGCCAGTGACGATTATGAACCGAAGCTGAGCCTCGTGCCGCTGGTGTTCGGCACCATCAAGGCGACGCTGTGCGCCATGCTGTTTGCCGTTCCGCTGGCGCTGCTGGGTGCGCTCTATACGAGCCAGTTCATGTCCCCGAAACTGAAGGGGCGCATCAAGCCGGTCGTGGAGATCATGGCCGCCATCCCGTCGGTGGTCATCGGCTTTCTGGCCGGACTCTGGCTGGCCCCGATCATCGATAAAACCATTCTGACGGTTTTCCTGACCATCATCATCGTACCGCTGATGCTGCTGGTAACGATCTTCTTCTGGAAACGGATCAAGACCGCTACCTTCCTTCAGAAAGCGACCAGAGGCCATGAATTCATCGCCATGATTCCGGTGGTTCTTCTTGGCATCTACTGCAGCTATCTCCTGAGCGGCGTGGCTGAAGTACACCTGTTTGCCGGTGACTTCAAGCAGTGGCTGTTCAGTTCGCTCGGCATCAAATACGACCAGCGCAACAGCATCATAATCGGCATCGCACTCGGTTTTGCCGTCATCCCGATCATCTTTACCATTGCCGAAGACGCCATCTCCAACGTTCCGCGCAACCTGACCGCTGCTTCATTGGCCCTGGGTGCCAGCCGCTGGCAGACCGCCTGGCGGGTGGTGCTCCCCTCGGCACTGCCGGGAGTGTTTTCGGCGGTAATGATCGGCTTCGGCCGCGCCATCGGCGAAACCATGATTGTCCTGATGGCCACCGGCAACACACCGATCATGAGCTGGAGCCTGTTTAACGGCCTCCGCTCACTGTCGGCCAATATCGCGGTGGAGATTCCGGAAGCGCCCCTGAACAGCTCCCTGTACCGGGTACTGTTTCTCTCGGCGGTGCTGCTGTTCATCTTCACTTTTATCATCAACACGGTTGCTGAGGCGCTTCGGCAAAGATTCAGGAAAAAGTATGGGCGATATTAGCCTGTGGACATCATAGGCAATAGAACGCGGATAAAATCTGATTGAGCGGATTTCCACGGATCTCAAAAACTAAACTAACTAAACCGGATTTATAATCTGCGTAAATCCGCTCAATCCGCGTCATCCGCGTTCTATTGCAGTTAAAAAAGAGGCAACAGCATGAAACCATTCTGGAAAACAGGAGAACCGTACGTTCTGGCCACCGGGGCCGCCCTGGCGATCATCCTCGTCATGTCCCTGGCGCTGGTCGGCGTGGTGATGACGAACGGGCTTGGCTATTTCTGGCCACGAGCGCTGGTCAAGTTCGAGCTGAAGGACGGCTCGGTCGCCCTCGGCCAGATCACCCAACAGGAGAAAAATCCGACCAACGGCGACCGTCGTATCCAGTTGAAAATCGCCAACCGCGATGTCTTCGGGCAGGATTTCCGTTGGATTGACGAGAAAGACATCACAGCCCGCAGCTTGCCTGCCGATGCGGTACTGCTGGAACGCCGTGAACATGGCAACTTTTTCGGCTTCCTGACCGGTGTCACGGCGGAAGGGATGACTCTGACCGGCGCAGCACCATATGATAAACTGCTCCAGGCACGGAAACTGGTTTCCGGCAAACTCGACGCCACCCGCACCATCAAGCAGCAGATGTCGAACCTGAACAACAGCGCCGAGAGTCTCCGTTTGAAAGTGCAAAAACTTGAATATGACGGCAAGGAGAAGAACGCCGCCTCCATCACCGAACTGACCTCTGCCCGCGAAAAACTCATGGCGGAATTCAGCAAACTCAACGAGCAGGCCACCGCAACTCTGGCCGGGATCGGCACCATAACCGCCCAGCTCAGCGATAGCGCCGGCGGCAGCAAAGATATCTCCCTGACCGAGATCGTTGCCCTGCAGCGCCCCAACAGCATGTCCTTCTTCGCCAAATGCGGCGCCTATCTTGAGCGGGTTCGCGAACTGCTGTGGGATGATCCGCGTGAATCGAATACCGAAGGGGGGCTTTTTCCGGCCATCTTCGGCACGGTTATGATGGTGCTGCTGATGAGTGTGTTCTCGCTGCCGTTCGGAGTGATCGCCGCCATCTACCTGCGTGAGTACGCCCGTGACGGCCTGGTTACCCGCATGGTGCGCATCGCCGTCAACAACCTGGCCGGTGTTCCCTCTATCGTCTATGGCGTTTTTGGTCTCGGATTCTTCGTCTACGGCGTTGGCGGAAGCCTCGATAAACTGTTTTTCCCGGAGCGGCTGCCGACGCCGACCTTCGGTACCGGCGGCATCCTCTGGTCAAGCCTGACGCTGGCGCTCCTGACCGTGCCGGTGGTGATTGTCGCCACCGAGGAGTCGCTCGCTTCCATTCCGAAAGGGATCCGCGAGGGTTCGCTGGCTCTGGGGGCAACCAAGTTTCAGACGCTGACGAAAATACTGCTGCCGATGGCAACCCCCGGCATCATGACCGGCCTGATCCTCTCGATGGCTCGTGCCGCCGGTGAGGTAGCGCCGCTGATGATTGTCGGCGTGGTCAAACTGGCTCCGACGCTGCCGTTTGATTCGAACTTTCCGTTTTTCCATATGGACCGGAAATTCATGCACCTTGGTTTTCATATTTACGATGTCGGGTTTCAATCACCCAACGTGGAGGCGGCCAAACCAATGGTTTTTGTCACCACCATGCTGCTTCTGGCAATCGTCATCGTAGCCAGCAGCACCGCGATTTATCTGCGCACCCGGATGCGCGGCAAATATACGACTTCAACGTTTTAAGGAATGATCATGGAACAGGCAGCAAACAAGACGATTCTTTCAGTATCCGACCTGAACCTTCACTATGGCCAGGCCCATGCGCTGAAAAACATTAATCTGGACATGGCCCGTCATCAGGTGACCGCTTTTATCGGACCGTCCGGCTGCGGCAAATCAACGCTGCTGCGCTGTTTCAACCGCATGAACGATCTGGTTGAGAGCGCAAAAATAGACGGGAGCATTCGTTTCAACGATGCGGAGATTAATGACTCTTCCACCGATGTTATTTCGCTCCGCCGAAAAATCGGCATGGTCTTTCAGCAGTCCAATCCGTTTCCCAAGTCGATCTACGAGAACATCGTCTATGGCTTGCGCATTGCGGGAGTCAACGACAAGGCAACCCTTGACGAGGCGGTCGAGCGGAGCCTGAAAAGCGCCGCCATCTGGAACGAGGTTAAAGACCGGCTCAATGATTCTGCTCTCGGGCTTTCCGGCGGCCAGGCCCAACGTATCTGCATCGCCCGGGCCATTGCGGTTAATCCGGAAATCATCCTGATGGACGAACCCTGCTCGGCACTCGATCCGATCTCGACCTTGAAAATTGAGGAGTTGATTGAAGAGCTGAAAAGCAAGTACACTATCGTCATCGTCACCCATAACATGCAGCAGGCGGCGCGGGTGTCCGATGTCACCGCGTTTTTTTATCTGGGAGAGTTGATTGAGGCCGGTGGAACACGCAAGATTTTTACCAACCCTGAGAAAAAGCAGACTGAAGACTATATAACCGGAAGATTCGGTTAGTGAGCATGTAACACTTTGTTTTTCGTAAAGTTCCCCCACCCCTTGCGGGAGGGGGCTAGGGGGTGGGGGAAGCTGCAAAGTGCTAATTTCATGGCATACTCCCCCCCACCCTAACCCTCCCCCGCCAGGGGGGAGGGAGTTATTATGCGTTAGTTTAAGAGTTACGGAATACTAGGAGACATAATGGAACGCGAACACATCAGTACCGCATTCGACATTGAGTTGAGTGAATTGAAACAGAGTATCCTGGTTATGGGGGGCAAGGTTGAGTTGATGACCGCCAATTCGGTCAAAGCGCTTGTGGACAGAAACACGCCGCTGGCAGAGCAAACCATCGCCTTTGACCATGAAGTTAACGCCGCCGAAATGGCCATCGACGAACGCTGTCTGGAACTGCTGGCGCTCCGTCAGCCCGCCGCCCGGGACCTCCGTTTTATTACGATTGCGCTTAAGATTGTCACCGATCTGGAGCGCATGGGCGATCAGTGTGCCAACATTGCCAAGCGGGCCCGCGAGTTGAACGAAGAGCCGCCGCTCAAGCCGTATATAGACATTCCCCGTATGGCCCATTGGACCGAGGTGATGATCAAGGAAGCTCTGGATGCTTTTGTACGGGGCGATGCCGACCTGGCGATTACGGTCTGCAAGAACGATAATTTTGTGGATGATCTGAATATCCAGATCCAGCGGGAACTTCTGACTTACATGATTGAGGACCCGACGACTATTTCCCGGGCCATGAAACTCAACTACATCTCGAAATCACTGGAACGTATCGCCGATCACGCCACAAACATTGCCGAAATGGTGATCTTCATGGTGAAGGGAAAAGACATCCGGCATACCATTGCGTAGGAGCACTGTAGATGGCAATACCTATCGTTCGAAAAACGAGCTAATGCGAAGTCGGGAGCAGCAGCTTTAGTCCCTGTTTTCTGTCCATCAACGGAAGAAAGCCGTTGTCAGACATATCGTCTGATAATGTCGGTTGTGGTGTTTTTGCCACCGAAGTCGGCGGGCAGGAGTTGTTATGTATGTAGTAAAGAGCAGCTTTCAAACGGGCTTCCCGGACATCTCCCAATTGATATGCCAGATCGTCTGAGGCGCTGCATGTGGGTGCAAAACCGTATTTATAGTTATCGGTGCCATTGGCATTGATGCCTTCGAACTGTATAGCGAAATATGCCTGTTGCTCGTTATTTTCCTGGATAAAACCATAAGGTTTTCCGCACGTGGTTGAACCGATACGCACGACCTGGATATAAGGTAAAAGGCCATTTATGATGGACTCGCTGGCGGAACAGGTTCTGCCGCCGGTCAATACAAAAACCCGCTTGAGTCCCAGTAGAGGCAACAAAGTGTTATTACTGTCCGATGCACTGAAAATAATTGTAGAACTCGGGTCATTGGTTTTTTCCTGATGTTTGCTGTTAAATACCAGCTTTTCGAATACCTTCCCCTGTAATGCTTCGCCACCTAACATTGACGCCACTTCCTCGGCAATATACAGAAAGCCGCCAGAATTGTAGCGCAAGTCCAGTACCACGTCGCTGATTTCTTGCTGTTTGAAATATGCTATTGCGTCGATGAGGTTTTGCTCGGAAGTTGCCAGATGCTGGTTGAACAGCAGATAACCCGCCTTGGAACCATCGTCGAGAGGGATAATCAGCGGTTCGTCAACCGTAGTAGTGGTGAAAGTTGCTGAAATCAGAGTCGCCGCAGTAGCGGTAGCGGCACCGGGAAGGCGAAAAGTCACATTCAGAGTTTCATTCGGTTGGATTGGAAAAAGTTTGTTGCTCAAATAAGAACTTGAAAGTGACGCAACCGGGTAACCATCTATGTTGGTTAATTCCGTGCCGCGAGTTATGCTGGCAGATGCAGGGGAATGCGGGTCCACATAATAGGCGAATAGAGTTCCGCTTATACTCCATCCCCATTTAATGCCAAAACCGGTTTCCAAACCTTCCTGAAATTCTATGGCTGCGGCGGCTACCGGCATGCTGAAGCTGAAGCGATCCCGTGTTTTTACCAGCAAAGCATCGTAATAAGCTGGAACTGAAGCATAATTGGCCGGGGAAACCTCAATGATTTCATCATACCACAGGTAGACATCGTCGAGATACTTGCGAACCCATTTTTTCTCGGCCTCTTGTGCTGCATTTACTATGGAGGAGTCAGAACCACCCCCGCCACAACCGGACAGCAGAAACAATCCTGCAATGAGCAGTATGTACATTAATTTTTTCAATCTATTCTCCATGAGTCTCTAATTCAATTGTACGGTTTATTTGTCATCTTATCTATATTTATCAAATTGTATATAAAAAATTTAATAGTAAATAACTAAATATGATGGCTTGCATTTGATTTTTTAATCTACAGAATACACTTATTAGCAAAAAAGACTAAAAGACTATTTTTATCCTATTGACAAGTATAGAATTGGCTGGTATTAGGTATCCATCAGTTTTACTTCCAATTTAAAGGAGAATACACACTATGTGCCTCACAACTCTCGTAACCCAGCAGGCTCCCGATTTTACCGCTGAGGCGGTCATGCCGGACAACACTTTTGGCTCGATCACCCTTTCTTCCTTCAAAGGTAAGTACGTGGTGCTCTTTTTCTATCCACTGGATTTCACCTTTGTCTGCCCTTCGGAAATACTGGCGTTTAATAAAAAAGTCGCTGAATTCAAGGAGAAAAATACCGAAGTTATCGGCGTTTCGGTGGACTCCAAATTTACCCATCTGGCCTGGAAGAACACCGCTATCGAGAACGGCGGCATCGGTAACATTCAGTATCCGCTGGTACAGGATCTCAACAAGGAAATCGCCAAGTCATATGGCATCCTCTTTGGTGGTTCCGTGGCCCTGCGCGGCCTGTTCCTGATCGATCCAACCGGAAAAGTGCGTCACTGCGTGATCAACGACCTCCCGCTGGGCCGCAATGTTGAAGAAGCCCTCCGTATGGTTGATGCCGTCCAGTTTGCCGACACTCATGGCGAAGTCTGCCCGGCTAACTGGAAACAGGGTGAAGAGGCTATGAAACCTACCGCTGAAGGGGTTGCATCATATCTGGCAAAGCACTCGAAATAGATATGTCAGAAAACCTCTTGACTTTAAGAGGTTAATTTTTCTAGTATGGATGAAATTTGTAAAGGCTATGAAGAGGAGTAGTAACCATTTACATGCTTTTCAGAGAGCCGGTGGTTGGTGCGAACCGGTAAGCATTGTGGTGAACTCGCCTTGGAGCCGCTCTGGTGACAGGTAGTCAGAGTCGTGAGCCTGCGTTAAAGGCGGAATGAAGGCCCGGTTGTTTTCGGGCGAATTGGGTGGTACCGCGGATGGCTCAAAACCTCTGCCCCAAATAGGGGTAGGGGTTTTTTATTTTCCGGCTGTAACATCTCTGCGAGAAAGTACAGTCACATCGCAGGACACTGAAAGGGGTAGAGACATGGCAAAGGCAGCGAAGAAGGAAGAGCGCAAGATTATCAGAATTTTTGATACGACGTTGAGAGACGGGGAGCAGGCACCCGGCAACAGCATGAACATTGAGGAAAAACTGCGTATTGCCAAGCAGCTGCAGAAACTGAATGTCGATGTCATCGAAGCCGGCTTTCCGATTGCATCCGATGGTGATTTTGAAGCGGTTAAAAAAATAGCCCAGACGATCAAAGGACCGGAAATTGCGGGGCTGTGCCGTTCCAGTGAAAAAGATATCGATCGCGCCTGGGAGGCTCTGAAATACGCCGGCGAGAAGGGTCGCATTCACACCTTTATCGCGACCTCCGACATTCATATGAAATACAAACTGCAGATGGAACCGGCCAAGGTGCTGGCCGCGGCGGTCAAGGCGGTCAAG
>JANXZX010000121.1 GCA_025355325.1 Geobacteraceae bacterium | reverse complement strand
TTTGTTTTCTGTGATAGTTTGCCGCCAATTTTTAAGGATATGCCACTTCAATGTATCATGCGGAGACCAATACGATTATGGCGACAAAAATCAAAGATACAAAAGAATCCGCACCGAAAGCGGCTAAAAAAGCAGCACCGGCTCCGGCTCCGGAGAAGAAAAGTGCTACTAAAGCGGTAATAGCGGCTGCACCTCCTCAGGAATCACCGTTGGTAGAGAAATCAAAACCGGCAAAGACCGCTTCGAAAGCAAAACCAGCCCCCAGGGCCGATGCTCGCGAGATCAGCCAGGAGTCCACTGTCAAGCCGGTCAAAAAGTCTTCGCCAAAAGAGAAGGCTGCTGTTGAGCAGCCAGTCCCCCAAGCCCCGCCGGTTGAACCCGAGGGTCAAAGGTGGCAGGAAATTAAATTGATTTTGGAAAAACTGAAAGATGATACCATTCGTGAAATACGGAAATCCGTTAAAATAGGCACTGAAGCGGTAGCCGCGATTGAGCCGGGCGGAGATATCTACGATCAGGCATCTTCCGAGCGTGACAGAGAACTTGGCTTGCTGCTCGGAGATCGAGAACGCGAGAAAATTCACAATATCGATGAGGCTTTATTGCGTATTGTTGATGGTGATTACGGCATTTGTGAAGAGTGCGATGAGGATATTCCGTTGGGCCGCTTGAAAGCCATGCCATTTACCCGCCACTGCGTGAAATGCAAGTCGGATCTTGAAAAACTTCAGGCTCAGACCAAACGTGTGGAAGAGGAACGTGCCTATCGGGAAATTCCCCTTGGCAGCGAAGAGGATGAGTCCTAAATCATTTTCTTCCGGGCAGTAATTTCAGAGTTCTGAGCAACAGCCCGCTTTTTGTTTGCATTGCATCATACGGGCAGAGTTCACGACAGCACCAGCATCGAATACAGCGCGCATTGTCAACTGACAGCGCGCTGTTTTGTATGGTAATCGCTTTCGGAGGACAGGCATCGCGGCAGATTCCGCATAGTTTGCATGTTTTTTGGTTGGCCGCCGGATATGAGATAAGCTGGTTTTTGAGCGCTTTAGTGAGGAAAGACGGTAATCCAAATTGAACATCCAGGCCGGTTGGCAGCTTGAACCTTGCTTCAGGAATGCTCTCAATTGGTGACCCGCAGAGGCGAATATCTGAGGCCAAAGCACCTGGCAGTCCCATTTTTGCAGCCTCGCGCTCAATACACAACATGTCGGCAGGAATGCCGGCCAGCCTTCCTGCAATCACGTCAACCGCCACGGGATTTGCTCCGGCGATGAGGAGGCCGAGATGAATCGGATCACCGCTTCCCGGTCCGTTTCCCTCCATTGCCGTGATCGCATCAACGATATTTAGAGCCGGTTTTTTGAGTAGATATATTTCAAGCAGCACCCGGGCAAACAGCTCGCGTGAACTACCGGCCTTGAGATGCCAGCCCGCCTTTTCTGTTCCGATAACAGCGCCGAACAGGTTTTTGACCGCACAGGTCATAGTCATCATTTCATGTGTTTTAAGCTTGGGAAGATTGATGATTTTGTCGGCTTCGTAATAGGCGCGAGCAATTCTAATGGAGCGAAATGTTCCACTTCCCTGCAATTCGACAGCTTCCTTGAATTCTACCAGCGGCGCACCGCTTTCACGCGCGGCCTTAAAAATCCCGCTTTTTTCAGCAACGCGCAAAAAACCGCCAATCCCGGGACTGTCGCCAATCAGCACAATCCCACCCGCCTCCTTAACGAGCCCGGCAACGACGCGCACCACAGAAGGGTGTGTTGTGACTGCTTTGTCCGGTTCCTTGGCCGACAGCATATTCGGTTTCAGCAAAACCCGCTCTCCGCTCGTAACAAACGCAGACATGCCGCCAAGCGGTTCCAGCAACGTAATAACCGCCCGGCGCAGAGCAGTAAGATCATATGTAGGAGATGTGGTGATTGAAACTGTTTCCACGAACTAAGTCCTTTCCAAATGGCACTTGATGATACATTCTTGAAAAATTAGTTCATAACCACGAAGACGCGAAGTTCACTAAGAATTCGCAAAGTTATAAAACCTTCTGCTATCACCTTTTGGGTAAGAAGGCATTTGAATGTATCTTAATGTTTTACTTTGCGTTCTTCGCGTCTTCGTGGTTCCAAATGGCACGTCATATATTCATTTTGACCATAAAAAAAGGGGATGGCCGAAGCCATCCCCCACAATACCATATTCATTGGAAATTCAAAGCATCAATGATCGATAGCTTTGGCCATGCCGAGGCCGGTGTTCTGACGGACGTACACTTCGTCAAACATCTCTTCAGAGCGCTTGTTCGGGAACATCAGGCAACCAAGGATAGCAGCCATGAAGCCCAGCGGAATGGAGATAATACCTGGGTTTTTCAGTGTCAGGATCGGCTCGCTGAGGCCCATGATGGACTTGCCGTCTTTGCCAAGCACGTCTTTTTTGGCTTTATCAAGTGCTTTCAAGTCTTTTTCACCAAGAGTGGCACCAGGAGGCAGAGCAGCCTGTTTCTTCTCCAGGGCAGTGATAACTTTCTCGGCGCCTTTGGCAACCAGTTTCGGATAGGTCATATTCGGGGAAACCATAACCAGACCGATGGAGGCGACTGTGCCGACTACCAGACCGGAGATTACACCGGCGGTGTTGAATTTGCGCCAGAACAGCGACAGCACGACAACCGGCAGGTTACCGGAGGAGGCGACGGCGAAGGCAAGAGCAACAAGGTGAGCAACGTTTGCTTTCTCGGCAATGATACCGATGAAAATACCGACAGCGCCGACTACCAGCGAAGTGACACGGGCAGCCATAACCTGCTCGTGCTGGTCGGCATGGCCGTCCTTGATGACGTTAACATAAATATCGTGGGCAATAGCAGCCGAAGCGGCCAGAACCAGACCCGAAACAACAGCCAGAATTGTCGCAAAGGCAACCGAGCAGAGGAAAGCAAGGAAGATGTCGCCGATGATCGGAGCAATGTCGGCACCAAGCTGCTGAGCGAGCAGCAGGGTAGCCATGTTGCCGCCAGCGTCCACCTGGATGATGCCCTGAGGAGTTACGTGAATGGCAGCGCCAAAGCCGAGCAGGGTGGTGAGGACGTAGAAGCCGCCGATGATGAACATGGCGATGATAACTGATTTACGGGCAGCCTGTGCGGTAGGTACGGTGAAGAAGCGCATCAGGATGTGCGGCATACCGGCGGTACCGAGCACGAGAGCCATACCGAGGGAGATCTGGTCGAGCGGCGCTTTCATGAACAGGCCGGGTTCAAGGAAGCGCTGACCGGCATCAACGCCGTTTAGAACGACACCGTCTTTCAGCACCAGCTTGGATACGTGATCCTGAATATCAAGGCTGTTGACGATATCACCAAAGAAACCGATCGGGTTAAAGTTGGCTTTCATCATAACCAGGAAGGAGAGGAGGAAGGCGCCTGACATGAGCAGGCCGGCCTTGATAATCTGAACCCAGGTTGTGGCGGTCATACCGCCGAAAACAACGTAGCCTACCATCAGGATACCAACGCCGATGATAGCGGTCTTGTAAGGTACACCGACCAGCAGCGCCATCAGTTTACCGGCGCCGACCATCTGGGCGGTCAGGTAGAAGGTCGATACGGCGACGGTTGCAAGTGCGGCAACAGCACGTACCGGCTTGGGATCGGTACGGAAGGAGAGAATGTCGCCCAGGGTGTACTTGCCGGCGTTACGACACGGCTCGGCTACAATCAGGAGCACGGTGATGTAGGCTACCAACCAGCCGACGGAGTACATGAACCCGTCGTAGCCGTATAGTGAAATCATACCGGATATACCGAGGAACGAGGCGGCCGACATGTAGTCGCCGGCAATAGCCCAACCGTTCTGGGTTCCGGTAATACCGCCACCGGCTGCGTAGAAGTCAGCGGTTGTCTTTGTCTGCTTGGCAGCCCAGACAACAACGGCCAGGGTAATGCCGATGATTACGGCAAACATGGAGAGGGTGATGGCCCTGTTGGCTTTTAATTCTCTTTTCTTGACCGGAGCCGGGGCCGGAGCTGCTGCCGGGGCCGGAGTTGCTGCACCGGGTGCGGCGACTGCCGGAGTGCCGGGAGCAGCAGGAGCAGTAGCGGCGGGAGCAGTTACTGCAGGGGCGGAACCAGATGCTGCCGGAGCGTTCTTCGGTTCTTCAGCAAAGGCGGCTGCGGCAACGGTGAGAGTTAAACTGGCGGCGATTATTATGTTCTTTAAAGTCATGTCGTATCCTCCTTTTCTAAAGATGAAGTTCGTTGATAAGATCTCTGGTCAAGCGGTCAAAGTCCTTGTTGGCTACGTGCGCATAGTACAGCGCCAATCCCCAGGAGACAAAAAACTGCGAGAGAGCAAAGAGGTAGCCGAAGTTGATGACGCCGATTATCTTGATCTTGAACAGACCGGGTGCATAGGCTGCTCCAATGGGGAGCAGGAAGTAGTACACGCTGGAGAAGATCCACCAGCCGAAAAGAAACGCCTGTTTTTTGTGGTGAAGTTCTACGAATTTCGGGTTTTTCGCGATTGCTGCCCAATCATATTGTCTTTCTGCCATTAGTTACTCCTTTCTGAAAAAGATGATAGTTTAACTGCATGCCTGATTAATTGCTGATCATAATCTCCTTTCGTATATATATTAAACTCACACTCACGCTGAAATCTTCATATAGCCAAACTTCATTGACAGCTCTTCGGCACCTTCCAACATTGATGGAATAATTTCCTGTTCAAGCCGTTCCTGAAGCATTCTGAAAGAGGGGGCAAGCAGGGTTAATGCA
>JANXZX010000097.1 GCA_025355325.1 Geobacteraceae bacterium | reverse complement strand
GCCGAAACGGGCCACCTGGTTATGTCCACCCTTCATACGATGGACGCTGCGGAAACCATAAACCGAATCATCGGCGTGTTCCCGCCGTATCATCAGCGCCAGGTTCGTATTCAGCTGGCCAGTATTATCAAAGGTGTCATTTCGCAAAGACTGGTGCCCAAAGCCGATGGCAAGGGGCGTGTTCCTGCGGTTGAGGTGATGCTGGCCTCTGCCCGGGTCAGGGAGTGCATTGATGACAAGGACAAAACCAAACAGTTGAATGATGCCATTTCCCAGGGGTTTGTCACTTATGGCATGCAGACATTCGACCAGTCGCTTATGAGGCTCTTTTCCAGCAAGCTGATAACCTATGAAGAGGCGATTCGCCAAAGCTCGAATCCGGACGATTTTGCTCTAAAGGTTTCCGGTATCTCATCAACCTCCGATGCGACGTGGGACGACTTTGAGAATAAACCGGATGATCCTGCTGCGGAGCCGGAAAAAATTGATATCGAGAAATTCTGAACCGCTTTCTACTGACCGAGCGTATCAGTATGCGTTGCGCTTGTTGACCGGTCGGGATTACTCGGTTGCCAGGGTGCGGCAAAAGCTGGCGGCACGGGAAGTAGCGGAACAGGACGTAGAAACGGTTATTATTCGTCTCCAGCATGAAGGGTGGCTTGATGATCGCCGCTATGCCGAACGGTTTGCCGAATCGGCGCTTTCATCAGGTCGCTATTACGGTGCCCGACTCCGTTTGGAAATGCGCCGTAAGGGGTTTTCCCCGGACATTATTGCTGAAACCGTTGCGGCTCTTCTTGCGGAGGGCGATGAAATATCAGAGGCCAGATCAACGGCAGAGCGCCGCTATCCCGGATTTTCCTATGCAGCGGCGAGTGATCGGGACAAACGGAGGGTAATCAGTTTTCTGCTTCGGCGAGGATACGGTTTTTCCGCGATAATGAGCGCCCTGCGGAATGAAGAGTGATTTAGGTTTTTCCGTACAGTAGATGTGCGGAAGGAACATATAACTGAACGAGGACATCATGACAGGTACAGAGATTAGAGCACGCTTTCTTCAATATTTTGCTGACCGGGGACATACGGTCGTTCCCAGTTCGGGGATCCTCCCCAAAAACGATCCGACTCTGATGTTTGCCAATGCCGGTATGAATCAGTTCAAGGACTGTTTCCTCGGTCTGGAGGATCGTGGTTATTACCGCGCTGCCAGCTCTCAAAAATGCGTTCGGGCGGGGGGCAAACACAACGATCTGGAGAACGTCGGTCGGACAGCACGTCATCACACGTTTTTTGAAATGCTGGGAAACTTTTCTTTTGGTGATTATTTCAAGAAGGAAGCTATTGCCTACGCCTGGGAGTTTTTGACAATAGAGCTGAAACTGGACAAAAGCCGATTGTATGTTACGGTTTACACTGATGATGACGAAGCGGCCGATATCTGGCATTTTCAGGAAGGCGTTCCCCGCGAGCGGATTTTCCGCTTCGGCGAGAAAGATAACTTCTGGTCGATGGGTGATACCGGCCCCTGCGGCCCATGCAGCGAAATTTTCTATGATCAGGGAGCAGCGGTCGGTTGTGGCCGCCCCGAGTGCGCGGTCGGTTGTGATTGTGATCGCTACATGGAGATCTGGAACAACGTCTTCATGCAGTTCAACCGCTCCAGTGACGGCACTCTGACGCCGTTACCAAAGCCGGCGGTTGATACCGGTATGGGGCTGGAGCGGGTTTCTGCGGTCATGCAGGGGGTCAGTTCCAACTACGATATCGACATTCTACAGGGGATTATCCGCCACATCGAACGCCTGACCGGTAAGAACTATGGCGCCGATGAAAAGGACAATGTTTCGATGCGGGTCATTGCCGATCATGCACGGGCAGTGACATTCCTGATCTGTGACGGTGCACTCCCCTCCAACGAAGGGCGTGGCTACGTACTGCGGCGGATCATGCGACGCGCGGCACGTCATGCTAAAATGCTCGGTTGTGCGGAGCCGATGCTGTACCACATGGTTGATGCGGTGCGGGAGGTGATGGGTGATGCGTACCCTGAGTTGCAGGAGCGCGAAGAGTACATCAAGAAGGTCGTTCTCGCAGAGGAACAACGGTTTGCCGAGACTCTTGATCGAGGCCTGGCCATTTTGAACGATGAAGTCGCCTCTCTGCGCAGCGCCGGAAAGAACGTCATTCCGGGCGAAGTTCTGTTCAAGCTGTATGACACCTATGGTTTTCCGGTCGATCTGACCGGTGATATTGTTGAAGGCGAAGGGTTTGCCATTGATGAAGCGGGCTTTGAGCTTTGCATGGAGCGGCAGCGGGCGCAGGCCCGTGAACATTGGAAAGGCTCCGGCGAAGAGGGAATCGCCCAGATTTATAAAGAACTCCATAATAGCGGAGTTCGCGGCCTGTTTGTCGGCTACGACGAAATGTCGGTTTATGCGCCGGTGCTGGCTATTATACGGGATGGAGCATCTGTTGACTCGGCAGTTGCCGGGGATTCGGTTACGGTGATTACGGAGAAGACTCCGTTTTATGGAGACTCAGGCGGCCAGAAGGGTGACAGCGGAACCCTTTCCACCGGCAATGCGCATCTGGATGTTGTCACAGCCGGTCGTCCCTTTGTCGATATGGTAGTTCATCATGCCGTCGTCACCGAAGGGGTTCTCAAAATTGGTGATGCAGCTGATCTGAAAGTGTCCCGGTCCGAACGCGATGCCACCTGCCGCAATCACACCGCAACACACCTGCTGCAAAGTGCTCTGCGTCAGGTGCTTGGTGAGCATGTCAAGCAGGCTGGTTCAATGGTGTCGCTTGATCGTCTCCGCTTTGACTTCACCCATTTTTCAGCGGTGACCGATGAAGAACTGCGCCGGATTGAGACGCTTGTGAACGGTTTCATTATGGCAAACGATCAGGTGGTCACCCGCGAGATGAATGTTGCCGAAGCGATTGAGGCCGGTGCCACCGCGCTTTTCGATGAAAAGTATGGTGATTCGGTTCGTGTCGTAAGAGTCGGAGAAGTCAGTATGGAACTGTGCGGCGGAACGCACGTCCACGCCGCCGGGGATATCGGCCTGTTCAAGATTGTTTCAGAAGCGGGGATTGCTGCCGGAGTACGTCGCATCGAGGCGCTGACAGGGTTTGGGGCGCTAGATTTTGTCCGACTGATGGAGGATGAACAACGTGACATTTCTGCGTTGCTGAAGGCTGATGCGGGCAGCGCACGTGACCGGCTTGAAAAACTGCTGTCGCGTCAAAAAGAGTTGCATCGTGAAATCGAAACTTTGCAGGCCAAGCTGAATGTTGTTGCTTCCGGTGATTTGTTGTCGCAGGCCGTTGAAGTGCAGGGTGTCACGGTGCTTGCTGTTCAGGTGCAAGTTGAAGATATCAAGGCGTTGCGTGATCTGTCGGATACGCTGAAAGACCGTATCGGCGCTGGTGTCATTGCCCTCGGAGCCGCCATCGGAGGCAAGGCAAACCTGCTGGTCGCCGTCACCAAAGAGTTAAGCGGATCAATCAAGGCCGGCGATATAATCAAGCAGATTGCGCCGCTGGTTGGCGGCAGTGGCGGCGGCAAGCCGGAGCTGGCCCAAGCGGGAGGCAGTCAGCCGGACAAGTTGGACGAAGCGTTGGCAATGGTTTCCAGGATTCTTGCTGATCGGTAACGGAATATTTTGGTTCTACCGGAGTTTGGTATGCCTGTATCATCCTCTCATGAAAATGGCCGTGATGCACGTTCGTCACAGATAACCATTCTCGTTGTTGATGACGACAATATTATCCGTGAATTGTGTTCACAGGCGCTCCGAAAATATCGGGTACTCCAGGCGGGTACCTGCGAGGAGGCTCTTCGCCTGTATGAAAGAGAGCACATTGACCTGATCCTTTCCGATATCAAGATGCCGGGAGGGTCGGGTATTGACCTGCTCAGGCAGGTAAAGGCGCTTGATCCGAATGCGATAGTTCTTGTCATGACCGGTTTTGTTGATAAAGAGGTCATACTGGAAGCGCTTAAAGAAGATGCCGATGATTTTATCTATAAACCGCTCAACTTTCTCCAACTGAAAAACGCTATTGAAAAAGCTTTGGGAAGAAAGGCTCTTCGGGATGAATTAGCCAACATTAAACGTTCTGACGAGATCAAAAATGCATTTTTAACGCTGGTTTCACATAAGCTGCGCACACCGATTACCGGAATATCCCTTTTCCTGCAGAATCTTCAGATGGGGGTGTTTGACGCCTACGATCCGGTTTTTCAACAGAATATGGCCCTGGCCAATGAGGAGGCGTTGTACCTTGGCAAGCTGGTTGCCGATTTGCTGGCCTTTAGTCAGCTTATGGTCAGTGGTCCTGATATTAATAAAAGTCCGTGTGATTTAAATGAAATCGTTGCGGAAATATTGCTTAACTGTCGAAAGGTGCACAGTAATTTCAATTTCACCGTTGAATTTTCTCCCGGTGATGTCCCTCCTGTACCGCTTGACGCTTCAAAAATCCGCTTTGCGCTGCTTCAGGTGATCGATAATGCTTTCAAGTTTTCCGGTGATCTCGGCCGTGTTTCCGTTAAAATCATCTGCGATTCTGAAACTGCGTATGTCATTGTATCAGACTCGGGAATAGGGATTTCGGAGTCGGAGTTACCAAAGGTATTTGAGAAATTTTATCAGATTGATCCGAATAAAACCGGCCAGATCCCGGGGTTTGGTTTGGGATTGTTCTACGCACGGGATCTCATCCGGCAACACGGGGGAAGCGTCAGTCTTGATAGTGAACCGGGTTCAGGTACGACGGTGACGGTAAGTCTGCCGCTGCAATAACCTTTTGAGATTTTTGTCAACTTACGGTAAACTGCCCCGCTTACAGGTCGGCAGTTTTTATTTTTAGTATGAAAGAAGTTATAACGGGCGATGAAACATTTAATTGAAAAAGCGGATACGTTGATGGAAGCGCTGCCGTACATTCGGCGTTTTTCCGGAAAAACCTTTGTCATAAAGTATGGCGGCCATGCGATGGCAGACGAAAAGTTGAAGGAGTCGTTTGCACTGGATGTCGTCTTGCTCAAATCGTTAGGGATCAATACCGTCATCGTTCATGGCGGCGGCCCGCAGATAAATGATACCTTGAAACGGTATGGTATCGTATCGGAATTTGTGCGCGGCATGCGCGTTACCGACGCCGAAACGATGCAGGTTGTCGAAATGGTGCTGGCAGGGCAGGTTAACAAAGAGGTTGTCGGCTATCTCAACCAGCATGGCGGTCGGGCGGTTGGCCTCTCCGGCAAGGACGGTACGCTGCTGTTGGCAAAAAAACTGCTGCAAGAGGTCAAAGGTGATGACGGCGCGGTTGAGATGATTGATATCGGTTTTGTCGGTGATGTGGTCAAGGTCAATACCGACCTGATAACGGCGCTTGAGAACGGTAAGTATATTCCGGTCATCGCTCCGATTGGAGTCGGGTTGGAGGGTGAAAGCTACAACATTAACGCTGATCTGGTTGCCGGACGGGTGGCGGCTGCGCTTAACGCCGAAAAACTGATCCTTCTGACCGACATTAACGGTGTCAAGGACACGAGCGGTACGCTTCTGCAGAGTCTGTCGGTAGCTGAGCTTCACCGTTTGATAGAGGAAGAGGCTATTACCGGCGGCATGATCCCCAAGGTCATCTGCTGTGCTGATGCTCTCAGCGACGGGGTCAAAAAAGCCCACATCATCGATGGCCGGATGCCGCATGCCGTATTACTTGAAATATTCACTGATGTTGGTATCGGTACGGAGATAACCAAATGAATTCGCAGCAATGGGTTGAAAAATCAGATAAATACATCATGAAAACCTATGGCCGCTATCCGATCGTTCCTGTCAAGGGGTTGGGATGCCGGTTATGGGATGCGGACGGTAAGGAATATCTCGATTTTCTGGGTGGCGTTGCGGTTAACAACCTGGGGCATTGTCACCCGAAGGTTGTCGCCGCCCTGCAGAAACAGGCTGCCGAACTGATACATTGCTCAAATTACTACCAGATTCCGCAGCAGATAGAACTGGCGGAACTGCTGTGCAGCCACTCGTTTGCCGATAAGGCCTTTTTCTGCAACAGCGGCGCCGAGGCGAATGAAGCGGCGATCAAGCTGGCCCGTAAGTACAGTCGCGACACGTATGGTCCGGAACGGTACGAGATCATCACTGCCGCCGACTCTTTTCATGGCCGCACCATGGCAACTGTTTCGGCTACCGGCCAGGAAAAGGTCCAGCGTTTCTTTGATCCGCTCCTGCACGGTTTCAAGCATGTCCCTTTCGATGACGTGGCCGCGCTGGAAGCAGCGGTTACCCCTACCACCTGCGCCGTTATGCTGGAGCCGATTCAGGGCGAGGGTGGTGTCAATATGCCGTCTCCCGGCTACTTTCAGGCGGTGCGGGAAATCTGTGATCGTCACGGCCTGCTGCTGATATTTGACGAGGTACAGGTTGGCATGGGACGTACCGGTACGCTCTTTGCCTATGAACACTTTGGCGTGATCCCCGATATCATGACGCTGGCTAAAGCTTTAGCCGGCGGGGCTCCGATAGGTACCATGCTGGCCAAGGATGCGTTCGCCTCAGCCTTTGTTCCCGGCACCCACGGTTCGACCTTCGGCGGCAACCCACTGGTTTGCGCAGCTGCTATAGCCACGATCAGAACTATTCTTGAAGATGGTCTTCTGAATCGCTGCGAAGAGATCGGTGAATACCTGACCGGCGAACTGGAAGCATTGGGGAAGAAGTACGCCTTTGTCAAGGAAGTGCGCGGAGTGGGGCTGATGATCGGTATGTGCCTGACGATTCCGGGCGCTGATGTCATCAAAAAAGGACATGATCGCGGGGTGCTGCTCAATGTTACCCATGACACGGTACTTCGTTTTGTCCCGCCGCTGGTGGTGACGAAACAGGAAATTGATACAATGATTGCGATTCTCGACGGCATTTTTGCCGAAGTTTAACTGCCGATTTCAAATGAGGGAGAATAGATGACGCGACACTTTCTGGCGCTGCACGATTACACTAAGAATGAGCTGGATGCTCTGCTGGCTCTTGCTGATGATCTGAAGAGGAAGCAGAAGGAAGGCATCCCGCACAGAATGTTGGCCGACAAGACCGTTGCCCTCATTTTTGAGAAATCATCCACCCGTACGAGGGTTTCATTCGAGGTTGGTGTTTTTCAGCTGGGTGGTCATGGCCTGTTTATGTCCTCAGCTACTTCCCAGATGGGGCGGGGAGAGCCGATCAAGGATAGCGCCCGGGTCATGTCCCGGTACTGTGACGGCATCATGATCCGCACCTTCGGGCAGGAAATTGTGGACGAGTTTGCGAAGTATTCCACCGTACCGATCATAAACGGACTTACGGATCTCTTTCACCCCTGTCAGATCATGGCTGATTTACAAACGGTGATCGAGCACAAGAAAAGTTATGAAGGGCTGGTCTTTGCCTGGGTCGGCGATGGTAACAACATGGCCAATACCTGGATTGAGGCGGCGGCAATTTTTGGTTTTGAACTTCGACTTGCCTGCCCTCATGGGTATGAGCCGGACCAGAATGTTATGGCGTGGGCACAAAGCAAGGCGCCCGGCCTGATTACGCTGACGACCGATCCGAAGGTTGCGCTACGTGGTGCCGATGTCATTAACACTGATGTCTGGGCCAGTATGGGGCAGGAGTCGGAACAGAAAGAACGTGAGAAGGCGTTTGCCGGATACTGCCTCGATAACGCGCTGCTGGCGTTGGCAAAGCCTGATGCCATTGTCCTGCACTGCCTTCCGGCACACCGTGGTGAGGAAATTTCCGACTCGGTCATCGAAGGTAAAAACTCTGTTGTCTGGGATGAAGCCGAGAACCGGTTGCACATACAAAAAGCCATTATGGCTACGTTGATAAAATAATACCACTTGTACACAAAAGGAGAGTACGCGCATGGCAAAAAAAACTGAAATCAAAAAAATTGTTCTGGCCTATTCCGGCGGGCTTGATACTTCCATTATCCTCAAGTGGCTGAAAAACGAGTATGGCTGCAAGGTTATTGCCTTCTCGGCGGATCTGGGACAGGGTGACGAGCTTGATCCGGTCCGCGAAAAGGCACTGGCCACCGGTGCCGACAAAGTGTACATCGATGATCTTCGCGAAGAATTCGTGCGTGATTTTGTGTTCCCCATGTTTCGGGCCAATGCCATCTACGAAGGACACTATCTGCTCGGTACCTCCATCGCCCGTCCGCTGATCGCCAAACGCCAGATGGAGATTGTCGCCAAAGAGAAGTGTGACGCGGTTTCGCACGGCGCTACCGGTAAAGGCAATGACCAGGTGCGTTTCGAGCTGGCATACTACCATTTTGATCCTTCCATCAAAGTCATCGCCCCATGGAGAATGTGGGATCTGAACAGCCGCCAGGCGCTGATCGAATATGCCAAGAAAAACGGCATCCCAATTCCGACAATAAAAAAACGACCTTGGTCGTCCGACCGCAACCTCCTCCATATTTCCTTCGAGGGTGGCATCCTTGAGGATACCTGGGCCGAAGCTCCGGAAGAAATGTATGTGCTGACCAAGTCGCCTGAAAAGGCACCAAACAAACCTCAGTACGTAGAGATAGAGTTCAAGAACGGTAATGCCGTCGCGGTGGACGGCGTTAAAATGACGCCGGCACAGCTGCTGGCGCATCTCAACGTTCTCGGCGGCCAGCACGGCGTCGGGCGGGTTGATCTGCTGGAGAACCGTTCGGTTGGCATGAAGTCACGCGGTGTGTACGAAACTCCCGGCGGCACGATCCTGCGCGAAGCCCATTCTGCTGTGGAACAGATCACGATGGACCGTGAAGTCATGCGTATTCGCGACAGCCTGATCCCGGAATATGCCAAACAGATCTATGCCGGTTACTGGTTCTCACCCGAACGGCAGATGCTGCAGGTTCTGATTGACGACTCACAGAAATGTGTTAACGGCGTGGCGCGCGTCAAGCTTTACAAGGGACTGTGCCGTACTGTCGGTCGTAAGTCAGAAACCGATTCACTCTTTAACCTCGACTTTGCTACCTTTGAGAAAGATCAGGTTTTCAATCAGGCAGACGCCGAAGGCTTTATAAAGATCAATTCATTACGCCTGCGTATCCGTTCGCTCATGCAGGCAAACAGGAAAAAATAGCGATTGACAAGGAAACGTTACAAGAAAGAACACATCGTTACGTCAGTTGTGGCGGTAATCCTGGATGACGAAGGGCGGGTGCTCCTGACTAGACGGGGTATCCAGCCCTTTCAGGATATGTGGGTTATGCCGGGAGGGAAGATCGACCTGGGAGAGCCGATTCTGGAAGCTCTGAAGCGGGAAGTGCATGAAGAGGTGGGGTTGGAGGTGGAAGTAGAAGACTTGATTGATGTCTTTGAACATCTCACGCCGGGGGAAGAAAATTGCCACTTTGTGATTCTTTATTACCGATGCCGTCCGCTTTATTGCGATATCGTTTTCAACAGACACGAAGTAATCGAGGCCGCCTGGGTTCCCTGTTCCGAGCTGGGCGGTTATAGTATGCCCGCCGGTGCCCGATACATATTGGGGAAGGTATTTCCGGATCCCGCTGTGTGCGAAATCACCAGTAACGCTAATGCCTGAAATTATTGATAAAAAGGTAAATCTTGAATTTCCTTTGGGGCACCATCTTCACTGCATGGTTGCGCAGATTCCCAACAACCTCAAACGTGCGGACATCGGTTTTTGTCTGACCGATCCTGAAGAAAAGTGGCGACTGGTACGTTCGATACTGGAACTCGTGGCTGCCGGAGAAGGGAATCTGAAGAAGCTTCATTTCCTGATGTTTCCGGAATCAAGCCTTCCTTTCTCCCGCTTTGACGATATGCTGGCAACAATCGAGCAGAAATTCCGTCCGAATACGGTAACGGTTTTTGGCGTCGAGCATATTAGGCTGAGAGAATACCGTGAACAGCTGGAGCGGTTTCGAGAGGATAACACCGAAGCGATCTCCCTGGTGGACCACGATATCGATTCGGGTGATGTGCTCGATATGCCGGTCAACTGGTGCTGCATTGCCATAAAGGAAGCTGATGGCCGGATGCGGGTCTTTATGGAGGCCAAGAGCCATCCCTTTCATGGCGAGGAGTACATCGATACGTTTCATGATCTGTATCGTGGCCGGCATTTCTACCTGTTTCGCAGCCGCCCATCATGCTTCAACTTCATGGCAATCATCTGTCTGGATTACCTGTATCGCGATCTGCACACATCGAACATTCGGCAGATTATTGATCACGCCAATCACCTCTTTTTTTCAACACGTCAGGGGCTTGATGCCCTGTTCGTGACGCAATGCAATCCCAAGCCGGAGCATCATGCCTACCGTGATGTGATATGCGGTTTCTATGGCGAATATCTGGAAGATATGCCAGGGGTGCGGGAGACGGTAACGGTCTTCGGTAATGTTTCGGAGGAAACCACTATTGAGGGATCTCCTGCAAAGCATGAATTCGGCAGTTCCTATGTCGTGATCAGCCATAACCATCGCCTGGCGCAAGTCAGTTGTTCGGAGTTTGCTACGGATACCTTTGATGGTGCACCGGTCTGTCGTTTGCGTTTCGGCAAGGGGACCCGCCTGCTCTATTTCAATCTGCCTCCCCAACATGAGATTGACCCGCGCACCTCACGGGTTCCACTCAAGGTTCATGCCATCATGGCTGTTGATGAGAGCGGAGTGTGGCGTAAGATCACCGTCGATGAGCCTTTGACCGGGTGGTAACATCCGGCAGTCGGACTGCACACAATTATCAGCTTATATTCAAGCCAGTATAGTCAGGAGAAAACATGTCCAAAGATAAGCTCTGGGGTGGCCGCTTCACCCAGCCAACCGATAAATTTGTCGAGGAGTTTACCGCTTCGATCAACTTTGACAAACGCCTGTATCATCAGGATATCCGTGGTTCTATTGCTCATGCCCGTATGCTGGGCAAGCAGGGAATCATTCCGTTGACTGATGTTGAGCAGATAGTTCATGGCTTGCAGAAGATCCTACAGCAGATTGAAGCCGGCGAATTCGATTTTTCCATCAGCCTGGAAGATATTCATATGAATATTGAAGCGCGCCTCTCTACCGCCATTGGTGAAGCGGGAAAACGGCTGCACACCGGCCGCTCACGCAACGATCAGGTAGCGCTGGACATCCGGCTGTACCTGCGGGATGAGATTGTTGAGATAACGACGTATATTGACCTGCTGATTGATGCCCTGCTGGTTCAGGCTGAAGACAATCTGGATACGCTGATGCCCGGTTTTACCCATCTGCAAACAGCTCAGCCGATCCTGTTTGCCCATCATCTGATGGCGTATGTTGAGATGTTCAAGCGCGACAAGGCGCGGCTTGACGATTGTCTTAAACGGGTTAATGTCCTGCCGCTGGGTGCCGGAGCGCTCGCTGGCACTACCTTCCCCATTGATCGTGAATATGTTGCAGAACAGCTGGATTTTCCCTCAATCACCCGAAACTCGCTGGATTCTGTTTCTGACCGGGATTTTGCTCTGGAGTTCCTGGCGGATGCTTCAATTATGATGATGCATTTATCCCGTTTGTCGGAAGAACTGATCATCTGGTCCACCAGTGCGTTTCAATTTATTGAATTATCCGACGGTTTCTGCACCGGGTCATCCATCATGCCCCAGAAAAAAAATCCGGATGTACCTGAGTTGGTGCGGGGCAAGACCGGCCGTGTTTATGGTAACCTGATAGCGCTGCTGACGGTAATGAAGTCTCTGCCGCTTGCCTACAATAAGGATATGCAGGAAGATAAAGAGCCGCTCTTTGATACGATTGACACGGTCAAAGGGTCCCTCAAAATCTTCGCCGACATGATTCGCGAGATGAAGGTTAATGTCGCAAACATGCGCAAAACAGCAGGGCAGGGGTTTTCAACTGCCACCGATGTTGCCGATTATCTGGTGCGCAAGGGGCTCCCGTTTCGTGATGCTCATGAAGTCGTCGGTAAATCGGTTGCATACTGTGTGGAAAACGACATGGAAATCACCGATCTTTCTCTGGCAGAGTGGGAACTGTTCTCTCCAAAGATCGGTCCCGATATTTTTGAGTGCATTACTGTTGAAGCAAGTGTCAATGCGCGTAATGTTCCTGGTGGAACTGCTCGTGAGCGAGTATGGAGCGAGATTCAGAACGTGCGAGCGGGTCATTGATTTTAAATGTATTGTGATTTTTTTGGATTTTCTGAAAAGCCATTCACGATTACCCCGAATCCGCATTTTGTATTTCTGAGCAGTATTCACCGTGAAGCGTTCGCCCGATTGCTCTACGGTGTCGATAGTCATGCCGGTTTCATTTCTCTTACGGGGGAAGTTGGAACCGGCAAGACAACGATGCTCCGCACACTTCTCGCACAACTCGATCCAGAAAAATACAGAAGCGCTCTTATCTTTAATCCCTGTATGTCCGGGGAACAGCTGCTGACCGGGATTTGTCGTGAGTTCGGCATTGAAGCGGGTGAG
>JANXZX010000092.1 GCA_025355325.1 Geobacteraceae bacterium | reverse complement strand
GAAAGCTGAAGTCTATTCGATCACATACCGGATACCTTTAACAGATGCCCAGCAGGCCAGACTCGACAGAAAATGGCCCGACGGTGACCCATTCATCTCCTATGAGAGGATCGAATCACTGCTTGAGCCGCTTCCGGTTGAAGACATCTACTGGTCACACCATACGGGACAATTTCTCTATTTTACCGTTCGAGGAGACGATATGGAAGGCACCGTTGCTGAGGTGGTTAAAAGACTGGAAGTTAAGTTGGGCACAGCTTGATTCAGCCAACCTAAAATCCAGAATACATATGTGGGGAGAATTCGTTGCCAACATAGTGACAATATAAAAAAACCCGCTCGGTCGGATTAACGACCAGCGGGTTAGAAGCAAAAAATATCTATAACTGTCTAATTATACAAAAACATTGAGCTACTACGTCATATTCCAGATCATCATTTCAATAATATCCTTCCAGCTCTTGCCGATTTCATTTACAACCGTCGGCTCAAAACCGCAATGCATCATGCACTGGGCGCAGCGTGGATCTTTACCCACCCCGTATTTTTCCCAATCGGTCTTTGCCATCATCTCGGCAAAAGTTGGATAGTGAGCATCCGTAATCAGGTAACAGGGCGCTTTCCAGCCCTGAGTATTGCGCGTCGGGTTGCCCCAGGGGGTACACTCCAGTTTCTTTTCCCCTTTGAGGAAACGAAGATACATCGGAGTGGAGAAGAAGCGATGTTTTTTGCTCATCTCATAAACTTCGGCAAACTTTCTCTCGATATCACGGCGATCCAGGAACAGCTTCTCCCCGACCGCTTCATAGCCGAAACCAGGTGCAACAAGAACACCGTCAACTCCATATTCCTCAAGTTGGGTAAAGAGCATCTCAATTTCAACCAGATCGGTTTCGTTGAAAATGGTCGTGTTGGTACAAACCCTGAATCCTTTTGCTTTCGCTTCTTTGATCGCCTGCATAGCAATTTTAAAGGCGCCTTTCCGCTCAAGAATGCGATCATGGGTTTCTTCGAGGCCATCGACGTGAACGTTGAACGTGAAATTGGGATGAGGCGTCATGCCGTCAAGCCCCTTCTCAAGCAGGATGCCGTTAGTACAGAAATAGATATGCTTGCCCCGTTCCAGTACCGCCGTAACAAGTTCATTAATGTGCGGATAGAGAAACGGCTCACCGCCGGTGATCGTGACAACCGGCGCCGGACATTCATCGACCGAATGCAGACACTCTTCCAGTGTCATCATATTTTGCATGGTATCGGCATATTCCCGGATTCTGCCGCAACCGGAACAGGCGAGATTGCAGAGATGGGTTGGCTCCAGCATTAATACCAGGGGATATTTTTCTACCTTATTGATCTTGTTGCTGATGATGTACTTTGTTAAATCGTAGTTAAGTCGCATCGGAAATCGCATGTAAATACTATCCTTTAGGAGTGAACGTTATCGCTCCCACATTTCTTTTTTATCTTTACCGAGGTAAGCACGCTTAACCTCGGCATTTTCCAGCAATTCATCCGCCGGACCTTCCAGTATAACCTTGCCGGTTTCCAGAACATAGCCGCGGTCGGCCAGCTTGAGCGCCGCCTTGGCATTCTGTTCCACCAGCAGGATCGTCGTACCGTTCTCCTGGCGCAACCGCTCCAGAACCCGGAAAATTTCCTGAACAACCAGCGGGGCAAGCCCCATGGATGGTTCATCAAGCAGCAGCATTTTCGGGTTTGCCATCAACGCCCGACCGATGGCAAGCATCTGCTGTTCCCCGCCTGACATAGTGCCGGCCAACTGCTTGCGTCGTTCTTCAAGGCGCGGAAACAGGCTGAACACCTGATCCATATCCTTGTGAATGGCGGCCTTCCCTTCCCTGTTCCTATAGCGAAGATACGCCCCCAGTTCAAGGTTGTCCTCAACGGAAAGCGGCTTGAATACCTGCCTCCCCTCCGGTACCTGGGATATACCGCGCTGGACTATTTTGTCCGGTGGCAGTGTCGTCACCGCATCCTTGCAAAACAGAACTTCACCGGCTGAGGCAGGCGTAACGCCGGAGATGGTATTCAGGATCGTGGTTTTACCGGCGCCGTTGGCACCGATCAACGTTACGATTTCACCTTCATCCAGATGCAGGGACACATTCTTGAGAGCGTGGACTTTGCCGTAATAGGTATTGATATTTTTAAGTCGCAGCATCAGTCGTCGTCCCCCAGATACGCCGCAATAACTTCAGGGCTTTCCTGGATTTCACGAGGAGTTCCCTCGGCCAGTTTTTTGCCGAGATTGAGAACAACGATCCGGTCACAGATATCCATAACCAGTTCCATGTCATGCTCCACCAGAACAACCGTGATACCAAGATCGCGGATCTGCTTGATCAACCGAGACAGACCGAGCGTTTCCTGACTGTTCAATCCGGCTGCCGGTTCATCCATCAGCATGATGCGCGGCTCAACAGCCAGAGCCCGGGCTATTTCCAGTAGACGACCCTTGCCAAACGGGAGGCTGCCGGCGGTGTGGTCGGCCAAATCAAGAATGCCGGTAAATTCGAGCCATTTCATGGCGCCGGCACGAATACGACGCTCTTCGGAGATGCTCCAGGGCATCTTGAGAGCGCAGGCCAGCAAGCCGCTGGAACTTTTGGTGTGCATACCGACCATGACATTTTCAAGCACGGTCATGCCGCCAAAAAGTTCAATATTCTGGAATGTTCGTACCATGGCAAGCCGGGCAAGCTTTTCCGGAGGCAGACCGGTGATATTCTTTCCTTCCAGCGTAACCGTGCCGGCTGTCTGATGGTAAATGCCGGTGATGATGTTGAACAGTGTCGTTTTACCGGCGCCGTTCGGACCTATAACTCCGGTTATGTCGCCCTTGGCAATAGAGAAGGAAACCGTATCGAGGGCGGTCACACCACCGAAGATCTGGGTTATTCCGGTGACCTCAAGCATGGCCGCCCTCCGCTTTTCGACTGAAGACCTTCCGGAATAGAGCAGGAACGCCACGGACGAGTCCGCCAGGCATGAACATCACCATAACCATCAGCAGTGCGCCGTAGATAATAATGTCGTAGTCATTGGCGCCGCGCAGGATCTCCGGCAGCAGCGTCAGCAGCGCAGCCCCCAGGAACGAGCCGTAAATACTGCCGAGCCCACCTATGACGACCATGGTGAGCAGCTCAATCGAAAAATTGAAGCCGAAGGATGCCGGTGAAATAAAGGTCATGGTATGCGCGTAAAGGCTGCCGGCCAGGGATGAGATTATCGCGGAGAGGGCAAATATCTGTACCTTCAGGCCGCGAGCATCGACACCCAGCACCTGCGCCGCTACCTCTGAGTCATGCACAGCGCGCAAAGCACGGCCTACACGGGAACCTGCCAGGTTAAGCGAAAACAGCATGACCGCCAGTGTGACCCCCCAGATCAGGTAATAGTTTTTCACATCGGAATCAAAGGTTATACCTGCCACATGCAGATTAGGAATACCGGAAAGTCCTGATGGGCCACCGGTCAAGTCAACCGTTTCATTGAAAACGATGTAGATAATGATGCCGAGGCCGAGCGTCGCCATGGCCAGATAATGCCCTTTGAGTTTCAGAACCGGTAAACCGATCAGATAGGCGAGACTGCCGACAACACAAGCGGCAATCGGCATCGCAAGCCAGGGGTTCAGGCTGTACGTTGTGGTCAGGATACCGGACAGATATGCGCCCAGTCCGAAAAATCCGGCATGGCCGAGAGAAATCTGACCGGCATAACCGAGCAGCAGATTGAGAGCGATTGCCAGCATCGTATTTATGCCGACAAACACGAGAACGTTCATCAGGTAGCCGCCGGCAAAAATCTGCGGGGCAACCATGATAAACAGGGAAAAAGCGGTAAACAGGAGCAGATCACGTTTCATAGCGTCAGACCCGCTCCGAATCGGCCTTGCCGAACAGTCCCTGCGGGCGGATGAACAGAATCAGCAGCAGGATGATAAAGGCGATTGCATCTTTGTACCCTGATGAAATCAGGCCGGCGCCGAGTGATTCGAGCACACCCAGAATCAAGCCGCCTATGACAGTGGAAATTCCGCTGCTCATGCCGCCGATGATAGCGGCGCAAAAACCTTTCAAACCGAGCATGACGCCAACATCGTAGGCGGTCATCGTAAGTGGCGCCACGATAATGCCGGCAATAGACCCCATGGCAGAGCTGATGATGAAAGAAAAAAGTACCATGCGCTTTACATCAATTCCAACAAGACCGGCGGCCCGGCGGTTGTAGGAACAGGCGCGCATCGCCTTGCCGCTGATGGTATGGTAGAAATATACCTTGTTGACCATGATGATGATCAAGGTAATTGCCAGAATCCAGATGTGCTGCGGCAGGATGGTGGCTCCACCGATTGCGATCGGAGCGTCGCCTGAAAAGGCGGGAATTGTGTGGGTGTCCTTACCCCATACCAGCATTGCAAGCCCGCGGATCAGAATACTCCCACCGATGGTTATAATTACCAGATTGATCGGGGTCGGATGCCGAAGCGGACGGATCGCCAAACGCTCGAACAGTATTCCGACCACTGTTGAAACGGCAACGGCGCAGGGAATTGCCGCCCAGAGCGGAAGTTTGAGAAGGTCGAGGCATGACAGGGTCAGAAGTCCACCCAGCATGACAAACTCGCCCTGAGCAAAATTAATTATGCCGGTCGCGTTGTAAATAATCGAAAAACCGATCCCTATCAAAGCGTAGATGGCACCGGTTGACAACCCGGATAACGTGTATTGGAGAATTTGATCGAACTGCATTGTACCTCATAAATGTGGGGGCGAACGATTGTTCGCCCCCACGAAAAAATCAATTTTTCATTACGTTATTTTACGATAACCCAGTCTTTATTTTTGATTTCAACCAGCACGAACGCATCTTTGCCAAGACCGGCATGATCCTGTGGAGAATAGGTAAATGTACCGCCTATGCCACAGAAGTTTTTGGTCTTTTCCAATTGATCCCGGATGGCTGCAGGAGTATCGGCACCATGCTCGATAGCATTTTTCAACAGCATGACAGCATCCCAGGCATGCCCACCGAAATGATCTCCTTCTGATTTATAATGCTTCTGATAATCCTTAACAAATAACATCAAGGATTTCTTTTGAGATTCTGAATTTGGGAGCACGTCACAAACCAATACCTTCCCGGAAGGTAAGCGGACGCCTTCAGCTGCCTCGCCGGCCAGTTCGATAAACTTCTTTGATGAAACGCCATGGCTCATGAACAGCGGTGTTTTGATGCCAAGCTGACGGGCATTCTTGGCGACAACCGCGGGACCGGGGTTTGTACCCCAGCAGATGATCGCCTGGGAATGGGATCCGCGAATCTTGGTCAACTGCGCAGTCATGTCGGTGTCCTTGGGACCATAGGTATCATCGGAAACGATGGTTATTCCATATCTGGCGGCCTGACTTTTAAGCTGTTCCCGACCCGACGCACCAAAACCGTCGGAAACGGTCAGAATCGAAACGGTAGTCTGTTTCGTTTTTTGCAGATATTCATATATTTTCCCGACCGCCAACGCATCATTCTGAGCTGTTTTGAAAACCCATTTTTTCACCGGATCGGTAATTTTACTGCCGGCGGAGCAGGAAATCAGCGGAATCTGCTCTTTTTCAGCAACCGGGATTACTGCCATAGTTTCGCCGGTCGTGCTTGGTCCGATGATGGCAACGACCTTGTCGTCCTTGATCAGTTTTGTGGCGAGCTGTACCGCTTTCGTTGCATCGCCGGTCGTATCATATGCTACCAGTTCAAGTTTACGCCCCTTCACTCCGCCGGCCTTGTTGATCTCATCAATTACCATTTTTGCGCTGTTGCGCTCCGGTTCACCCAGAAAAGCGGCAGGGCCGGTAACCGCAAACAGAGCGCCGATCTTGATTGGAGCAGCGGCAAATACGCTGGTTGAGAAGAGTATAGTGATTATTGCAGCAACATAGCTCAGAACTTTCACTTTCATAGACAATCTCCCTTGATTATTGATTAGTGAGGTAGAAGATTACTTGATCATCACCCAGTCGCCCTTGACAACTTTGACCATCTCGAAGGCGGAAAGATCAAGTCCGTTATGATCTTTGGAGGACATTGAAAAAATCCCCGAAATACTCACAAGCTTGCTGGTCTGCTCAATTCCGTTACGAATCTGCTCCGGAGTAGAACCGGCTTTCTTTATGGCACCGGTAGCAAGCAGGAACGCATCATAGGCATAGCCGCCAAATGTAGAGGCTTCCATGTTGAATGTTTTTTTATAGTCCTGATCATAACTTTTCAGCAGTTTATACTGGGGGTCACTCTTGGAAAGCGCGTCATATATGGCAAGTTTACCGGCAGGAAGCATTACACCCTCAGCCGAGTCTGCACCAGCCAGCTCAATGTACTTTTTCGAGGCAACACCATGACTCATATAAAGCGGCGTCTTGATACCGAGCTGCTTGACATTTTTCGTTACCACCGCCGGTCCGGGGTTGGTACCCCAGCAGATGATTGCATCCGCCTTGACCCCGCGGATTTTGGTCAATTGACTGGTCATGTCGGTATCTTTTGGACCGTACACCTCGTCTGCCACGATAGTAAAGCCTTTCTGCTTGGCCAGAACCTTGATCTGCTCGCGACCTGAAGCGCCAAAGCCGTCGGTTACCGTCAACAACGCAAAACTCTTCTGTTTTTTGCCCGCCATGTAGTTAAGAATTTTTTCTGCGGCAACGTGGTCATTGGCTGGAGTTTTGAAAACCCAATGCTTGACAGGATCCGTAATTTTGATGCCTGCAGCGCACGAAATCAGTGGAATTTTTTCTTTCTCAACAACCGGAATAACCGCCATGCTCTCGCCGGTGGTGCTCGGTCCGATGATGACGGAAACCCTATCGTCCTTGATCAGCTTTGTCGCAAGCTGCACCGCTTTGGTTGCATCACCGCCGGTGTCATAAATAACAGCTTCCAGTTTCTGCCCGTTAATGCCGCCTTTTTCGTTAGTCTCTTTAACCAGGAGCTCAAGAGTCTTTTTTTCCGGTTCGCCAAGGAAAGACGCCGGTCCGGTGACAGCAAACAGACCGCCGATTTTGATGGTTCCCGCCGCAAACGACACAGATGCACAAATAAGAATCAAACAGATGCTGCTCAGCAGTACGGACATCTTTTTCATTTCGACCTCCAGTTGATTTATTCGCTACAAGTTATACAAACGGCTGCCATCAAGCATATTAAAATTTCCGGCCTTCAGAGCGGCGATGGCTTTATCCGTTTCATCAAAACGGAAAATGATGACCGCATTTCCACCGCAGCGCTCGACAAAAGCATACATATACTCAACGTTGATCGCTTCCCGGTCAAGGGTCTGGAGAATGGCAGACAGACCGCCCGGCCGGTCAGGAACCTCGACAGCAACCACTTCAGTCTTGTTGACGGTAAAGCCGTGCTCTTTCAGCACGGTGCTGGCCTTTGCACCATCATTGACAATGAGGCGCAGGATGCCGAAATCCGAGGTATCGGCAAGCGACAGCGCCCGGATGTTAATGTCGGCTTCACCGAGAACACGGGTGATTTCAGCCAGTCGTCCGGATTTGTTTTCAATGAAGATAGATATCTGTTCAACTTTCATACGTATCCCTCCCGGCGAGTCGAGCGCGCGAGCTGCGCCCCTAGAGTTTTCTGTTATCAATTACCCGTTTTGCTTTGCCTTCACTGCGCTGAATCGTTTTCGGTTCAACCAGTTTTGCCGTACAGGTAACGCCAAGCATATCCTTGATCTCTTTTTCAACCCGATGCGCCAGGGCCTGCAGCACCTTGATCTCATCGGAGAACAACTCTTCACTGACCTCGACCTGAACCGTAAGGGTATCAAGCGTTCCCTGACGATCAACGATCAGCATGTAGTGAGGTTCGATTCCTTCAATGCCGACCAGAACAGCTTCGATCTGGGACGGGAAGACATTTACCCCGCGAATGATCAGCATGTCGTCGGAGCGGCCGCTCATGCGGGTGATACGAGCGTGAGTCCGACCACAGATACACGGCTCATAGGTCAGGCTCGTAATATCGCGGGTACGGTAACGGATCAGCGGAATGCCCTGTTTGGTAATTGTGGTGATAACCAGCTCACCCCGTTCCCCTTCCGGCAGCAGTGCACCGGTATCCGGGTCGATAATCTCGGGGATGAAGTGATCTTCCCAGATATGCAGGCCCCGCTTTGCTTCGATGCATTCAATCGCGACACCCGGTCCCATGATTTCGGAGAGGCCATAGATGTCGATTGCCGACAGATTAAGTTTTGACTCAATCTCATTCCGCATCTCCTCGGACCACGGCTCAGCGCCAAAGATGCCGACCCGCAATTTCAGCTTTTTAAAATCGACCCCTTCCGCTTGAGCTTCTTCAGCCATAAACAGAGAATAGGACGGAGTGCAGGTCAGTACCGTCGAACCAAAATCCTGCATAATCATGATCTGTCGTTTGGTGTTGCCGCCGGAAATCGGGATAACGGAAGCGCCAAGTTGCTCGGCGCCGTAATGTGCACCCAATCCTCCGGTGAACAAGCCGTACCCGTAAGCGTTGTGGATAATGTCGCCCTTGTGGGCACCGGCTGCTACGAAAGAGCGGGCCATCAATTCGGACCAGATTGAGATGTCTTTCTTCGTGTAGCCAACAACGGTAGGCTTGCCGGTTGTGCCACTCGACGCATGGATACGGACAATCTCTTCCATCGGGGCAGCAAACAGTGCATAGGGGTACGAATCGCGCATATCCTGTTTAGTGGTAAACGGGATATTTTTCAAATCACCCAGGCAGGTAATATCTGATGGTTTGAGCCCGGCCTTATCAAATGAAGCCTTGTAGAACGGAACGTTGGCATACACTCGTTCAAGTGTTGATTGCAGCCGTTTCAACTGCAACGCTTCAAGAGCCGGTCGTGGCAAAGTCTCGAATTCTTCGTTAAAGTACATACGACAACACCTCATAATAAAAGCTTCTTTTTACCGCTGAGGACACAGAGAAGATCAAAAACAAAAACAAAAACAAAAACACAAATACAGATTCAAACCAAAAAAAGGTTACTCCGATTTTCCTCAGCGGCCTCTGCGGTAAAAGATCTACAGCTCACGCCCCATTGAGAAAGCACGCTTGTTTACATCAAGAGCCTTGACCGGCACCATCTTTTCAAGCGCGCTCAGCCAGAACTCCTCAGGAATATTGAGCCGTTTTGAGACAGCCCCCAGGAGAACCGTATTAGCAGCCTTCACGTTACCGGCATCTGTAGCCAGATGCTGGCCGTCAACCAGTAGAAAATCCGGGAACTGCGCTTTGATTCGCTCGACCAGATCTGCGGGATACGGTTCCTGCCCCATCAACACAGACGGTGGAGAAATCTGCAGATCGTTGGCAACAACGGAACCACCGGGTTTCAAAAGCGGAAGAGATCGGACCGTCTCCATCAATTCGAAACCGAACAGGATATCCCCCTCCCCTTCAGGAACAATCGGAGAAAAAACTTCAGTCCCGAAACGAACATGGGAAACGACACTGCCGCCGCGCTGGGACATACCGTGGATTTCACTTTTCTTGACATCAAAACCGGCCAGCATGGCAGCTTCAGAAAGTATCTCGGAGGCCAGCAGAATCCCCTGCCCGCCAACTCCTACCAGAAGGATATTGGTAATCTGCTCGCTCATTTCACACCCCCTATAGCATCAAACCCGCACAGTTGACGGCAGACATCACACCCGTTGCAGAGTAGAGGATCAATATGGGCCTTGCCCTTTTTATTACCGCCGCTTGCCGGCAGCCACTCAATCGCCGGACAACCGATTTTGAGACAGGCACGACAGCCGATACATTCTTCAGGATCAACAGCGTAGACCGGGCCTTTTTCATAAACATTCTCCCGCTTGATCAGTACGCATGGCTTGTTGGTTATGATTACGGATGTTTCAGGACGTTCCATCTCTTCGGCAATCACCCGTTTGGTTTCTTTCAGATCCAGCGGATTAATGACCGAGATATTCTTTACTCCCAGCGCCTTGCAGAGCAGTGGAATATTAACGGCATGGGTCGGCTCATCCATCAGGGTGTGGCCCGACGCCGGATTATCCTGACGACCGGTCATGGCGGTAATACTGTTGTCCAGAATAATCACCGTAGCCGGAGAATTGTTATAAACCATATCCATCAGACCGTTGATGCCGGTATGCAGGAACGTCGAGTCGCCGATCACCGCGACCACTTTTTTCTTTTCCTCATCAGAAACAACCTTGGCCACACCGGTAGCCATACCGATGGAGGCGCCCATGC
>JANXZX010000033.1 GCA_025355325.1 Geobacteraceae bacterium | reverse complement strand
TGATATAAGACACGTACATCACTCCTCCCCACTATCCAAGCCAAACTTCGCCAACCGGTACCGAAACGAACGAAACGACATTCCCAACAACTCCCCAGCCTTCTTTTTCGCTCCCCCGGTCATTTCAAGCGCCTTAAGTAGATATTTCTTCTCCAGCTCCTCCAGCAGCGGTTCAAGCATCATCCCGGATTCCGGAATTTCACAATCGGTGGTCAGGCACGGTATTTTATTGATAAAAAGCTGCTTGGGCAGGTTGCTTTCAGAAATAACTTTTGGATCAATAATAAGACTACGCTCGATGCAGTTCTCCAGTTCACGAATATTGCCGGGGAATGGGTGATTCATCAGTGTTTTGAGCGCACCGGGTGTTACTGTCGCCGGTCTGGTTTGTCCCACGGCCTGGTACTTTCGGCAGAAATATTCCGTCAGGAGTGGTATATCTTCGATCCGCTCCCGCAGCGGCGGCATGACAAGCTGAACAACATTGAGACGGTAAAACAGGTCTTCCCGGAAGGATCCGGCTTTAACCTGCCCCTCAAGGTCACGGTTCGAGGCGCAGATGATCCGGACATCGGCCTTGCGCGTCACGGCATCCCCTACCCGCTTGAATTCGCGCTCCTGGAGTACACGCAGCAACTTGGTCTGCAGCAACAGCGGTAATTCGCCGATTTCATCGAGGAAGAGTGTACCCCCTTCAGCCTGCTCAAACAGGCCGGGTCGGTCACTGACGGCACCGGTGAAGGAACCTTTTTTGTGTCCGAACAGTTCGCTTTCGATCAGGTTTTCCGGAATGGCACCGCAATTGACCGCCACAAACTGCTTTGATTTGCGCGGACTACAGGTGTGGATAGACCGGGCAGCCAACTCTTTGCCGGTACCGCTTTCGCCGAGGATCATCACACTGCTCTGGCTGGCGGCGACTTTCTGGATCATGTCGAATAGTTCCCGCATTTTCTGGCTCTTGCCGATAATGCCGCAGAAGCTGTCCCGTTCCTGCGCATCCTTTTTCAACAGAACGTTTTCGCGCTTGAGCCCCTGCTTTTCCAGAGCATTCGTTACCAGCTGCTTGATTTCCTCGTTCTTGAACGGCTTGCAGATGTAGTCGTATGCCCCAAGCTTCATCGCCTCCACCGCCTGCTCGGCGGTCGAAAATGCCGTAAGCATCAGGACCGCAGTCTCCGGTGATTTTTCCTTGATGCGGGCGAGGAGATCGATACCGGATAAACCGGGCATACTGACATCGGACAGCACCAGATCAAAGAGCGACGATTCCATCAGACGGAGCGCTTCCTCAGCAGAGTCGGCAATGCTCACGTCATAGCCCTCCCGCTCCAGCAGGATCGAGAGAAATTCCCGCATGCTCAGTTCGTCATCAACGACAAGAATTTTTATGTTCATACGTGCGTCTCCTTACCCTATCCTGCGCAATCCGTCAGCTATCGTAATCCTGGCCGCCCGCCACGTTGGAAAAATGCCGGCGACTACTCCAACTATCAGGCAAAAAACCAGATCCATGTACAGTGTCGAGCGGGCTACCTGAAACACCGGGAAAAAGTTTCCCATAACTTCGCCGAACTTTTGTGCTACCGGAAAGGTCAGCAGAATGCCGATACAACCGCCGGTGGCGGTAATGAACAGCGATTCTCCGAAAACCATTCCGGCGATGTGATGGGTCTGAAAACCCATGGCCTTGAATATGGCATACTCGCCGATCCGTTCGCGGGCCGTCATCGCCATGGTGTTGGCCACCACCACCATTATGATGATAATTACCACAAAGGAGACTATACGGATGGCGACGACTATCGCTTCGGTCATGGAAACGAAGCTGAGCTGAAAGGCTTTCTCCGTTTCAGTAAACGTTTCCGCCAGGGAGTTTTTGAAGGTGGCATCAACCGCCAGAGACACCTCTGCGGCGGCCTGGGGGTTTTTAAGGCCGATAATATACACGCCAACCTGATCAGCACGCCTGGCAATAGTTTTTTTAAGCGTTTCATTCAGATACGCCCAGTGAAAAAAGAACTGTGATTCATCGGTCGATTTTTCAGCCCCGGTATAGATGCCGCGTACAACAAATTCCCAGTTACCCGGAAAAATTGTTCCCTTAAGCGGGATTGAGTCGCCCACCTTCCAGCCAAAGCGTTCTGCCAGTTTCTTCCCGATCACGCATCCTTTTCGGTCCAATAAAAACGCCCTCTTGTGCTCCGGGGTCAGGATAAATTCCGGATAGAGTGCCAGATAACTATTCGGTTCGATGGCAAAATTGGGGAAAAAATTCTTTTCGGTGATATACACCCCGCCGAACCAATTGGCGTATGAAACGCCCGAAACCCCTTCAATACGCCGGATACGCTCCTGATAGGCAATGGGCATGGAAAAAACCAGCGACACGGCATTGCGGCTGATCAGGCGGGCGGACGATGAGGCATTGACTCCGGCGTACCAGGCACTGACGACCGTCTGCAGGAGGCCGAACGCGAGGATGGCAACGGTAATTCCGAGAATTGTCAAAAGTGTCCGTACACGATGCCGGAAGGCGTTGCGGGAAAGCAGCTTAAGGAGAAACATCAGTCAACAGCCCTTTTTCAAGATGGCGGATGATGTGGGCTTTCTCGGCGGCGCGGGGGTCATGGGTAACCATGATGATTGTTTTGTTATACTCCTTGTTGAGGCGCGCCATTAACCCGAGTATCTCTTCGGCTGAAACCCGGTCCAGGTCGCCGGTCGGTTCATCTGCCACCAGGATGGTAGGATCGGTCACGATGGCCCTGGCAATAGCCACCCGCTGCTGCTGCCCGCCGGACAGCTGTGACGGGTTGTGCTCCATGCGATCCGTCAGACTGACGACATTCAGGGCGGCTTCAACATGTTCCCGCCGTTCACGACGGGACAATGATGTCAACAGAAGCGGCAGTTCCACATTTTCGAAAGCGGTCAGAACCGGGATCAGATTGTAAAACTGGAAAATAAAGCCAACATGCGCCGCCCGCCAGGCCGCCATC
>JANXZX010000222.1 GCA_025355325.1 Geobacteraceae bacterium | reverse complement strand
CGATCACACTCGCGGGCTGCTCCGCGGCCTTCGTTGAAGGCCCAAACGACAAGACTCTGACCACGACGGCAATCACCAGCGGCAAAAACTCCCGGAATGCTGGTACTGTACTTCTCGAACTCGGCCTTTATGTTGCTGCGCGGATCCCGTTCCAGGCCAAAAGATTCGATCAGAGGCTGTTCCGGGCCGAGAAAACCCATTGCCAGCAGCACCAGTTGGGCGGGACGCACCCGCTCCGTGCCGGGAACCGGCTGTGGCACAAACTGCCCTTTTTCGTTCTTTTGCCAGGCAACTTCAACGGTATGAACAGCTGTGACAGCTCCATTCTGATCACCCTCAAACTTGGTGGCGGTTGTCAGATACACACGGGGGTCTGCACCAAACCTGGCCGCAGCCTCTTCCTGTCCATAATCCATCTTATTGATTTTTGGCCACTCCGGCCACGGATTATCTGCAGCACGCTGGTCAGGCGAACGAGGCATGATTTCAAGTTGCGAGACACTTGTGCAGCCATGACGGAGAGAGGTACCGACACAGTCCGTTCCGGTATCACCACCACCAATGATAATAACATCTTTGCCCTGTGCCGAAATAAAATCATCGCTGCTGTTCAGTAACGCCTTTGTGTTGACAGTCAGAAAGTCCATTGCAAAATGGATACCGGACAGCGAGCGCCCCTCAATCGGCAGATCGCGCGGCAGAGTGGCTCCGGTAGTCACAACCACTGCATCAAATTCACTGCGTAACCTGGCCGTCGGAAATTCACTTCCACCCACTTCGGTATTGCAGACAAAGGTAATTCCTTCCGCTTCCATCAGCTTGATACGTCGAAGCAACACCTGGCGTTTGTCCAGTTTCATGTTGGGGATGCCGTACATCAAAAGGCCGCCCGGTAGGTCGGCACGTTCGAAAACCGTAACGCTGTGACCGGCCTTGTTAAGTTGGGCGGCAGCAGAAAGACCGGCGGGGCCGGAGCCGACTATGGCAACTTTTTTTCCGGTACGCACCACCGGAATGGCCGGAGCGATCCAGCCCTCATCAAATCCGCGCTCGACAATGCTGACCTCAATATTCTTGATCGTAACGGCCGGATCAATGCTCGCCAGTGTACAGGAGCCTTCACAGGGAGCCGGACAGACACGCCCGGTGAACTCCGGAAAGTTGTTGGTCTTATGCAGCCGGTCCAGCGCCTGGCGCCAATGATTGCGGTAGATCAGATCATTCCATTCGGGAATAAGATTATTGATCGGACAGCCGCTGGCCATACCGCTGATCAACACACCGCTGTGACAGAACGGCACGCCGCAATCCATACAGCGGGCACCCTGGGTGCGCAAATCATCATCCGGCATGTGCAGATGGAATTCGTCCCAGTCGTTAATACGCTCCAGAGGCGCCCGATCTGCCGGCACTTCGCGAGTATATTCCATGAATCCAGTTGGTTTTCCCATGATTATTTCCCTATTTCAGTTTGCGTATCGTAAAATTAATTCCACCTTTTTCAAGGGGACTCTGCCATACATCACATCAATGCCCGCTACTGTGCGAGTTTTCCTCAAATGCCGCCGCCATCGCATCGTAGCCGCTGAGACCGGCAGCTTTTGCCCGTTCCAGCGCCTGCAATACCCGCTTGTAATCCATCGGCATCACTTTAACAAAGCGAGACTGGTAGCGCTCCCAATTAATCAGGATAATCGCGGCACGGGAACTGTCGGTATATTCCGCATGTTTTTCAATCATTGCCTTAACGGTCGCGCGGTCGGCATCATCAAGCGTCTCCAGAGCGGCCATTTCCGTGTTGCAGCGAGCGGCAAAATCGCCCTGTTCATCAAGAACGTAGGCAATACCGCCACTCATTCCGGCCGCAAAGTTGCGCCCGGTCTGGCCAAGAATCACCACAGTACCGCCGGTCATGTATTCACAGCCATGATCACCGACACCTTCAACAACCGCGTTCACACCGGAATTGCGCACACAGAACCTCTCTCCCGCCATGCCGCGAAGGTATGCCGTGCCGCTGGTGGCACCATAAAAGGCCACATTGCCGGCAATGATGTTTTCCTCTGCCTTAAAGGCTGAACCTGTCGGCGGATAGACTATGATCGTGCCGCCGCTCAGTCCCTTGCCAAGGTAGTCATTTGCATCACCGGACAACTTAAGGGTGATGCCGCTAGGAATGAAAGCCCCGAAGCTCTGCCCTGCAGAACCATTGAATGTGAGGCTGATGGTATCGTCCGGCAAACCCGCCGCGCCATGGTGACGGGTTATTTCGTTACCGAGTATGGTACCGACCACGCGGTTGACGTTCGTGATCGGCAGTTCAGCACTCACCTTTTCTCCCCGCTCGATAGCCGGCTGGCACAGATCCAGCAGCTTGGACATATCGATCGATTTCTCCAGTCCATGATCCTGAGCTTCGGTGCAATAGCGACCAACATTAAGTCCGACTTTCGGCTGGTGTAGTATCTGGGAGAAATCGAGCCCCTGGGCTTTCCAGTGATCAATTGCTTTATTGGCCTCCAGCACGTCACAGCGCCCGACCATTTCATTCAACGTACGGAACCCGAGTTGTGCCATGATTTCACGCAGTTCCTGGGCAACAAAGCGCATGAAGTTAACGACGTACTCCGGCTTACCGCTGAAATTTTTGCGAAGCTCAGGATCCTGAGTTGCCACACCGGTTGGACAGGTGTTGCTGTGGCAGACCCGCATCATGACGCATCCCAGCGTTACCAGCGGAGCGGTGGCAAAACCGAACTCCTCGGCTCCCAGCAGTGCGGCGATGGCGACATCGCGACCGGTCTTCAGTTGGCCGTCTGCCTCTATTATGATCCGGCTGCGCAGGTTGTTCAGCAACAGGGTCTGGTGCGTTTCCGCCAGACCGAGCTCCCACGGGAGACCGGCGTGCTTGATACTCGAAATCGGTGAAGCCCCCGTTCCACCGTCATAGCCGCTGATCAACACAACATCGGCGTGGGCTTTGGCAACACCGGCGGCGATTGTGCCGACGCCGACTTCCGACACCAGCTTGACGCTGATGCGGGCACGGCGGTTGGCATTTTTTAGATCGTGGATCAGTTCGGCTAGATCCTCGATAGAATAAATATCATGGTGCGGTGGTGGTGAAACCAGGCCGACACCTGGGGTCGTATGGCGCGTTTTGGCAATCCACGGATATACCTTGTGTCCGGGCAGCTCACCCCCCTCACCAGGCTTGGCGCCCTGCGCCATTTTGATCTGCAGCTCACCGGCATTGGTCAGATAATCGCTGGTAACACCGAAGCGCCCTGAAGCCACCTGCTTGATGTTGCTGTTCTTCGAGTCCCCCTGTTCATTGGTCCAGGTAAAACGCTCAGGATCCTCGCCCCCCTCACCGGTGTTGGACCGGCCGCCGATGCGGTTCATGGCGATGGCCAATGCCTCATGGGCCTCCTTGCTGATGGAGCCGTACGACATGGCGCCTGTTTTAAAGCGCTTCATGATCGATTCTACCGGTTCGACTTCATCCAGCGGCACGGAAGGCATATTGTCCTTGAACTCAAGCAGACCGCGCAGGGTGTAGTGACATGTATTCTGATCATCGATCAATGAGGAGAATACTTTGAATTCCTCATAATCTCCGGTCCGGGTCGCTTTCTGAAGCGAAGTAATGGTCAACGGATTGTACTGGTGCTCCTCACCGTTCTTGCGCCACTGGTACACGCCCCCCGTGGGAAGATCAGCTTCAGGAGCAACCCGTTCCGGATAGGCACGAGCATGGCGTTCCATCAATTCACGGGCAATTCCATCAATATCGGTTCCTCCGATACGCGACGGCGTCAAGGTGAAATAGCGGTCTACAACTGAACTATGCAGGCCGACCGCCTCGAAAATCTGTGCGCCCCGGTAGCTTTGGACGGTAGAGATTCCCATTTTGGCCATCGTCTTGACAACGCCCTTGATTGCGGCTTTGATATAGTTTTTGACCGCCTTTTTGTGGTCAATATCCGGCAGCATCCCCTGCAAAATCATGTCATCCAGAGATTCGAGGGCCAGATAGGGGTTAATGGCATTTACTCCATAGCCGAGCAGTACGGCAAAATGGTGTACCTCGCGCGGCTCACCCGATTCCAGAATCAGCGAAACCAGGGTACGGGTACCACTGCTGACCAGATGATGGTGCAGGCCGGAAATCGCCAATAGCGCCGGGATGGCTGCGTTGTTTTTGTCAACTCCCCGGTCGGAGAGGATCAGGATATTGCTGCCGGCTTCAACTGCAACATCGGAGGCAGCAAACAGAGCCTCCAGGCCACGCTCCATTCCAGCCCCGCCACGCGATACCGGAAAGAGGAGCGACAACGTTGCTGCTTTGAAACCGGGGCTGTCAATCTGACGCAGTTTTTCCAGCTCCTGATTGCAGATCAGCGGATTCTGTAGTTTTATTCGCCGGGCATTTATTTCCGTCGGCTCCAGCAGATTCCCCTCTGAGCCAATCAATGTGATGGTGGAGGTCACAATCTCTTCGCGAATCGGGTCAATAGGCGGATTGGTAACCTGTGCAAACAACTGCTTGAAATAATTGTATAAAAGCTGATTCTGGCTGGAAAGCACCGCTAATGGAGTATCAGTACCCATGGAACCAAGCGGCTGAATGCCGTCAAGAGCCATTGGTCCCAGAATAACGCGCTGATCTTCATAGGTGTAACCGAAGGCCTGCTGGCGCTGAACCAGGCTGCTGCGATCAGGGAGATGCATATCGGATGCGTACGGCAGATCTTCCAGAAGGACGTAGTTATCTTTCAACCATTTTCCGTATGGATTGGCGGCGGCCAGTTCCTGTTTGATCTCTTCGTCCGGAACAATGCGGCCCTGTTCCGTATCCACCAGGAACATCTGACCCGGCTGGAGTCGTCCCTTGCGCAGGATACGCTCCGGCTCTATCTGCAACACCCCCGCTTCGGAGGCCATAATAACCAGATCATCATTGGTAATATAATAGCGGGAAGGGCGCAGGCCGTTACGATCAAGAACCGCCCCGATACTGCGACCATCAGTAAAGGCGATAGCTGCAGGACCATCCCACGGTGCAATCAGACAGGAATGATACTCATAAAAAGCTCTTTTCTCTTCACTCATCTCCGTGTGGTTTTCCCACGGTTCGGGCACCATCATCATGATGGCGTGCGGTAGAGAACGGCCACTCATAACAAGAAGCTCCAGGCAGTTATCAAACTGGCCGGAGTCCGAACCATTGGTATTGATAATCGGCAAGATCTTTTTGATGTCGTCACCGAACAGCTCGCTGGTGATATGATTCTGGCGGGCGTTCATCCAGTTGACATTGCCGCGCAGCGTATTGATCTCCCCGTTGTGAGCCAGGAAATGATAGGGGTGAGCACGATCCCAGCTTGGGAAAGTGTTCGTCGAGAAACGGGAATGCACCAGAGCAATAGCACTTTCCATCGCCGGGTCGCACAGCTCCGGATAATACTGATCAACCTGAACCGGCATGAGCATACCCTTGTAGATTATGGTGCGGGTTGAAAGACTACATACATACCAGTGTTCATCTACCTCGGCTCGCCGGATTTCGTTGGTTGCCCGTTGATTAATTATATAGAGCTTCCTATTAAAAGCCTTCTCGTCGGCGCACGTTTCCGGCCGTTTGAGGAACAGCTGCCGTACCATCGGCTCACCTTCCCAGGCGGTATTACCAAGAGATGAGTTGTCAGTCGGCACGTTACGCCAGCCAAGACTCTCAACACCCTCTTCGACCAGAATCTTTTCCAGGATATGGCGGGCGGCATTGCGCTCAAGCGCTTTTGGTGAGGTAAAGACCATGCCAACGCCGTAATGGAAGGGCTCCGGCAGTTCAATACCGAGGGGCGCACAAACGGAACGCAGAAATCTGTCCGGCATCTGCATGAGAAGACCGGCACCATCACCGGTATTCGGTTCACAACCACAGGCACCGCGATGATCAAGATTCACCAGAATTTCAAGCGCCTGGCTGACGATCTGATGAGACCTCTTCCCCTTCATATTAACTACAAAACCTACGCCGCACGCATCGTGCTCAAATTGCGGGTCGTAGAGGCCCTGCTTTGCCGGTGGTTGATTGCTTTTCATAGTGAGATGACCTTTTTGATTGTTTTCATATTACGTAGACCGCGCTCTGGCAACGGACGTCCCGGCTAATAAGCAGAGAGCGTGCCACAATGGATATATTCGGAACTGTATATTGTTTTCAACCTGTATATTGATTAGTTATGCAATGCCATGGTCTCACATCAAGAGAACCTGGCAGCAAGACACCCTGCGCAAATGAGTAAGCAAAATACTCAACTGAGTAACTACAGCGATTTTCTGCACAAAAGCCAAGCATTACCACTTCCCCGCACAACCCTCAACAACACCACCATACATCACAAGGGAACACACATGAGTACAAAAACAACTACGTTTTTAGCTTGCTACAGCCCATTCAGCACAACATTTATGCAGAAGCCTGTCATAACTGCTTAATATACAAACAACTGCATATAAGTTAATCATGCGTATACAATTTGGCATACTATCTGCTTACAAAATGCACACTACTCAGTGACAAGCTGCATTGTTTTTATGCTGCACTTGCACACATTTTACTCACTCGGAGGCATCAATGGCACAGGTAGACTCAAAAATTGAAAGCATGTATCAAGAAGTCCTGAAGCGTAATCCCGGCGAAACCGAATTTCACCAGGCGGTTCTTGAGGTTCTGGAATGTCTTGGACCGGTCGTTGCCAAACACCCTGAATACCTTGAGCGCAAGATCATCGAGCGTATTTGTGAACCTGAGCGTCAGATCATCTTCCGGGTACCTTGGCAGGATGATAAAGGCACCGTACATATCAACCGCGGATTCCGCGTTGAATTCAACAGCTCACTGGGACCATATAAAGGCGGTCTCCGCTTTCACCCTTCAGTATACCTCGGTATCATCAAATTTCTCGGTTTCGAGCAGATTTTCAAAAACTCACTGACCGGCCTGCCGATCGGCGGCGGCAAAGGCGGTTCCGACTTTGATCCTAAAGGCAAGTCCGACGACGAAGTCATGCGGTTCTGCCAAAGCTTTATGACTGAGTTATATCGCCATCTGGGCGAGCATACCGACGTTCCTGCCGGCGATATCGGCGTGGGTGGCCGTGAAATCGGCTACATGTTCGGCCAGTACAAACGTATTACCAACCGCTATGAGCCAGGCGTTCTGACCGGCAAAGGCCTTACCTGGGGCGGGTCATTGGTCCGCACCGAAGCAACTGGATACGGCGCAACCTTCTTTGTCAACGAGATGCTGAAAGCCCGCAAGGATTCCTTCGACGGCAAAATCTGCACCGTTTCCGGTTCCGGCAACGTTGCCATCTACACCATTGAAAAGATCCACCAGCTTGGCGGCAAATGCGTAGCCTGCTCTGACTCCAACGGCGTGATTTACGATGAGAAAGGTCTCGATCTCGACCTGATCAAACAGCTCAAGGAAGTAGAGCGTCGTCGTATTGAAGATTATGTCAAGACTCACAAACACGCCAAATACATCGCTAAAGGCAATATCTGGGAAATCCCCTGCCAGGTCGCCATGCCTTCGGCTACACAGAATGAAATCAATGGCAAGGATGCCGCCACTCTGGTTAAAAACGGCTGCATCGCCGTTGGCGAAGGTGCTAACATGCCAACAACTCCTGAAGGTGTCAAGGTGTTCCTGGAAGCCAAAATCGCCTACGGACCGGGCAAAGCAGCTAACGCCGGTGGTGTCGCTACCTCCGCACTCGAAATGCAGCAAAATGCCGGTCGTGACTCATGGACATTCGAGTACACCGAAAAGAAACTGGAAGACATCATGATCAACATCCACAGCAACTGCTTCGAAACTGCAGCAGAGTACGGAGCACCGGGCAACTATGTTCTAGGCGCCAACATCTGCGGCTTTATCAAGGTCGCCAATGCAATGGTTGCTCACGGTCTGATCTGATATCAAAGGGAAAGCATACCACACAAAAAAAGCCCGGCAACTTGCCGGGCTTTTTTTGTGCATAAAGCGCCTGTAGATTGAATTTGACCGGTTCTAATATTTAATCATGTCAATCTTTGTCATCACAGACTGGTTCGAAACACGCGGGGCATTCACCATGTGCCAAGCGACATACTGCTCAGCGTAGATATTATCAGCAGACATGCCATCAACGGGCACGATGACCTGCATCCCCCGGAATGCGGCGGAGCTGGCCGTATATAAAACGGCGCCG
>JANXZX010000215.1 GCA_025355325.1 Geobacteraceae bacterium | reverse complement strand
CCATGTGCTCACCAATCTGCGGATCAGCGACAAAACAACGCTGCCCTATATCAAGTCCGATACAGGTGATGCCGAAATATCGCTGGCCCTTTTTCAGGACGGCGCCGTCATCAAGAATCTCGGCATCGGCAAGGGATCGTCCATCACCTATCAGGGAGTCGAAAAGAGACTGACGCTCAAGGTGTATGCGGCCGCCATCGCCGTTGGCGCCTATGAGATCGACAACTGTTTCAGCGATGCCACCGTGACGGTGAAGGGAAAAGGCGATGCCGTGATCGGAGGCGTTGCAGTAAGAGCCGGGAAAATCACCAATTCCTATAGCCGCGGCGCCATTTATTTTGAGGGCAATGTAATCGATTCCCGGGCAAAAAACCGTCGGGGAACTATTACGCCGGGGCCTCTGAAAGTCGGCGGCGTCTGCGCGGAACCGGATAAAAAAATTTCCGGCTGTTACAATACCGGTTCCATTACCATCAAGGCATCAGCCGAAGATCTGAAAATCGGCGGAGTTGCCGCAGAACCGAATAACAGCGATTGTGCGGATCTTTATAATACAGGCAAAATAAGCGTAATCGCTACCGGCGATATCAAAAACGCGTTTATCGGCGGTGTGCTGGGGTATGGATTAACATATCGGGGCCTTATCGGAAAACCGATCAGATACGTTGATTCCGGGTATATATACAATAAAGGGAATGTTGACGTTACGATACATACGGGTAAGTTCATAAGTGTCGGCGGTATCGGTGGTGGCGGGAAAATTGGATTCAATGGCAATACTGCATATTTCGGCGGAGTCTACGGATTTATCAATACGTATAATACCGGTTCGATTTCTGTTTCGTCAACAGGAAAGGTCGGTGGTCTTAGCGCCGGAGGGATTGCCGGGTACGGAAGCATGATTATTAACAGCTACAATACCGGGGGCATCAGCGGCAGTTCAGGAGCGGAAACCAATCTCCATCTGGGCGGACTCGGCGGCAATAGTGTGTATGTTCAAAACAGCTACAATATCGGCGCGGTTAGCGGAAAAGGTTCCGGGACCAACGTCGTGGGTGGCATTATGGGGCGGGCCGACGTGCGCTGGGGAGAAACCGATAAAACTTTGTATGCTGTATTAAACGGCTTCTGGCTAAAGCAGTCGAAGGCGGGCGGCATCAACAGCGATATCAAATACGGCAAAGGTTCTTATTATTATAAAAATAAAAAGGATATCACTACTGTCCGGAATAATCCGTGAATAAGTTCAGCTGGTTACTATTTTCGTCCATGTTGCTGGTGTAATCATAAAATGTAAGTAGCTGAAACATGGATGTTCTTTCAAATAGGGAAATACTAAAAACCTGTAATATTGTGTAGAGACTTTCCTGGAGATTCAGCCGTTTCTTGATAATCGCAACGATCAGATAAACGGAAACAGCAATCCAGATTTGTGTTTTCACCGCGTTCTCCGAAGTGCCGAAAAAACTTTTGATGCGCAGGTGCTGCTTGATCCATTTGAAGAAAAGCTCTACTTGCCAGCGTTGTTTGTAGAGTTGTGCGATGGTGGCGGCGGGAAGCAGAAAGTTGTTGGTCAGAAACACCAATGTTTTGTTGGTGTCGGCGTCGTAATATCTCACCCGGCGGAGTTTGTCGGGATAATCCCCGGCTGACTTCACAACGGTTAGTAAGATGGATTGATCGCACACAACCCCTGTGGATTTGTCCACTGGATGGGAATAAAGCCTGCGGCTCTTGAGATTGGACTTGGCTCGGATCACGAAGAAAGCGGAGGCTTGAGTAACAGCGTAGAGTCTGGAGCAATCCATGTAGCCGCGATCCATGATGTAGAAAGCGCCTGCTTCCAGAGGAATGATGTCCAGAACATTGACCTCGTGGAGTTTTCCGTCGGAGATGTGGATGAAGCTTGGTATATTGCCCCGCAAATCCAGCAGGGTATGAAGTCGGACAGCCCCCTTTGCTGTCCGGAAGCGTGCCCAGGGAAAAAGGGACAGGCACAGATCGATCGTCGTTGCATCCAGGGCGTACACCGTGTTTTGAAGTTCCACTGCCAACGGTTCCTTCTGGTAGAGCTTCCTGGCGATGCCGATCAGATGATGGGCAAAATCGGCGTAGATGCGCCAGTCCCGCATTTCGTTCGCTTCCGCCAATGTGCTGCGAGAAACATTGCTGCGGATGCCCATGTGATAGAGTTTGTTGCTCTGGGCTCGTAGGCAGACTTCGATGTCCCGAAGGCTCTCCCGATAAGTCAGTTGTGCGAAAGCCATAATGCGGAACTGGTCCAGGCATTTGAAGTTCTTGACGCTGAAGTTGCCTTGGTACTTCTCCACGCAGCGCTGAAAGGTTTTTAACGGCATGAACTCCATGATCTGGGTAAATACAAGCGGTCCTGTATACATGAGCACTCCTTCCCGGAAATATTCTTCGAGAAGGTTTACAAATTCCGCCAGGCATTTTCAAGTCGAGGACAAACATAAATGGCATCTTTCATGAAATATGTTAAGCTTTTACAAACTTTATGTACTAACTATTCCGGACAGTAGTGTTATGAACTATAAAATTGTCGGTCTAGTATGTCAAGGTAATCTTCGTGACAAAACATAAGGTGTAGTAAAAGTTTATCCTTGGGCAGTAATGGTATTTATTCTTGGTTGAAATATAGCCTTTTGCCGAGGCTAACATTTTGTGGATAACAGTGTTTCTAAAAGTACGCATCAACCGGATGAAACATTATTTTCCGCAGGCACTAATTGACGAATATTGAAAAATATGCCAAATTGCCGTAACGACAGATATTAAGAAGGAGAAGACAAT
>JANXZX010000160.1 GCA_025355325.1 Geobacteraceae bacterium | reverse complement strand
CAGCCAGGGAATACCGAACTTCTCTTCCATAACCTTGCACATGTAGTTCATGGAACGATAGCAGTGGATCAGGTTCAACTTGACGGAGTGGGTGGCGGCGATCTTTTCGAGCTCGCCGTCGCCGGTCCAGACCGATTTCACGTTCAGGCCGATCTCTTCGAGCAATGATTTGGCCGACCAGACGTCGCCGCCGATGTTGTAGTCACCGATCAGTGAGATGTCATAGGGGCTTTCCGGCTCGGCGAACTCACGGGTGCCGATGATGTAGTCGCGGATCGTATCGTTGGAAATATGGTGACCAAGCGACTGGGAGACGCCGCGGAATCCCTCGCAGTTGCAGGGAATAATCGGAATTTCCAGCTCCTTGGAGGACTGTTTGGCGACCGAGTTGATATCGTCGCCGATCAAACCGACCGGACATTCGGAAAGGACCGAGATTCCTTTGGCCAACGGAAACAGATTATGTGCTTCTTCGAGCAGGACTTTGAGTTTCTTGTCGCCGCCATAGACGATGTCCTTTTCCTGAAAATCGGAGGTGAACTGCATCGGAAAGCTGGTCACACCGGTGATGCCGCTCATCAGGTTGCGGCGCGTCCCCCAGGAGTACCAGCCGCAGCCGACCGGACCGTGGGAAACGTGAACCATGTCGCGGATCGGGCCCCAGACGACACCTTTGGCGCCGGCATAGGCGCAGCCCCGGGCGCTCATGACGCCTGGAACGGTTTTCTTGTTGGACTTGACCGAGGCACAGCCTGATGCGGCATCGTTAGGCGCCAGATGCGGTGCGCGTTTCTTTTTGGCCTTGTCCGGATACACAGCCAGGACTTCATCTATCATCGCCTGGGTGGATTCCTTGGTGATCCCGTCAACTTTTCTTATTTTGTCTGACATAATATGTCTCCTTGTAACGCATTGAGTTAACACTCCCCTATTTGCATAAGGGGGAATGGGGGGGATTTGCTTTCAAGGTCAACGGCAAATCCCCCTGAATCCCCCTTTGTTAAAGGGGGACGAAATCTTACGCTGCGGCTTCGACTACACCCACGACGCTCTCATCTTCCGCTTCCATAATGCCAAACTCCATCAGCAGGTCTTCCAGTTCTTCCATCTCAAGCGGAGTCGGCACTACCAGCATTTTGTTATTGAGGATCTTCTCTGCCAGATTCCGGTACTCCTGGGCCTGCGGATGTTCAGGTGAGTATTCGATAACCGTCATTCTGCGCATCTCCGCCCTCTGTACCTGATTGTCACGGGGAACAAAATGGATCATCTGGGTACTGAGCTTTGCCGCCAGGGCACTGACCAGCTCGAACTCTTTGTCGGTTTTCCTGGCGTTACAGATGAGGCCTGCCAGACGTACCTTGCCGGAAGAGGCATATTTGAGGATACCTTTGGCAATGTTGTTGGCGGCATACATGGCCATCATCTCGCCAGAACAGACGATGTAGATCTCTTCGGCTTTCCCTTCACGAATCGGCATGGCGAACCCGCCGCAGACAACGTCACCCAGAACGTCGTAGAAAACGAAATCAAGATCATCGGTATAGGCGCCATTCTCTTCAAGGAAATTGATGGCGGTGATGACGCCTCGACCGGCACAGCCGACGCCCGGCTCGGGTCCGCCGGATTCAACGCATTTGGTATCGCCATAGCCGATCTTCATGACATCTTCCAACTCCAGATCCTCAACGGTGCCGCGCTCTCGCACGAGATCCATGACAGTATTCTGTGCCTTGGCATGCAGGATCAGACGGGTTGAGTCCGCCTTCGGGTCGCAGCCGACGATCATGACCTTTTTGCCGAGATAGGCCAGTCCCGCTACCGTATTCTGTGTGGTTGTTGATTTGCCGATGCCGCCTTTTCCGTAAATAGCTATCTGTCTCATTGTGAAGCTCCTTTCGCTTGCCAATCTGCAAGCATGTGGGGTGTGTGTTGGGGCAACAAAAAAGGCGCCCCATTGCGATGAATGGAGGCGCCTTTGCCTGAACAAACCTGATATGTCTAAAGTCATGCTGCGTGCTGTTTGGTTGATACTAAAGCACAGGGTGTGCCAATATAAATTTATCAAACAATATCATAGGGTTGTTAGGTTGTGCTCATAAAATAGGCGGCCTTGCAAGGAAGAGTTGGGAGTGAGATGCGCCAGCACGGTGAGCATATGCCTAAAAAATAAACAGTCGGGGAGAATGCGAAAAGCAGAGGCCTTGATAATGATAGACATGGGAATCTCCATTTTTATCCGCAACTGCCCATCGTTGCCAATCCGTACAGCAGCTCCGGCCGGTAGTCAGGGCGTTTGCCGGCGTACATCAACTCCGTGGTTCCGGAAATTTTCAAATGTTTCCTGTTGAACATCGTCAGGGCCGCGTGATTTGATTCCGGCGCATCCAAATAAATTTTTGATTCGGAGGGGATTAAAGCAAGCGCCGCATCAAAGATCCGTTCCGCCGTGCTGCTGTCCATTGCAGCGAAAGGCCCCAGCTGTCGAGCGTCAATACAAGGCTGGATTACAGCGAAACCGGAATTTTCGAGCAGCAGTCTTCCTCTTTTGACGGTAGCCGCCAGTAAGGCGTCCCGTCGATCACCCCAAACCTGACTATCAAAGCCGCTTACCGAGAAAATATAATCACCGTTTTCACGAGGTCCGCCATTTGCTGCCCGGTGCTGGCACCCCATTCCTGTCCAGCGAACTATGGTATCGATACTCCTGAAACCATGTTTTTCATAGAGAGACCGGCCAGACTTTGAAGCGGTCAGCCAGCATGTATCCACACCGCTTTCCTGCAACTCCTCAAGGGCGCAGATAAAGAGTTTTTCGCCGATGCCCTTCCCGCGAGACTCTGCTGACACAATCAGATTGCCGACCCAGCCACTCCGCTCATGGCGCAGTGAAGTCACGAATCCTGCTGCTTCTCCGGTCTCGCTTCGGGCAGCGAAGCATCCCTGAGGAAACTCTGACAGCATAAATTCAAACTCCCAAGGCTCTGAAACCCAGTTTTCCGCTTCAGCCATCTTCAAGAAGGGCACTATGTCGTCCCTGCCGAAAGGTTCAATAATCATGACGTCGGGCAAGCCGCTTCGGCAACGCTTATGTTCAGATCCTGACCGATCAGTCCGATCGCATCTGCCCGGCACTGCTTGCAGTGGGCAAACTGGCCGATAGTGCCCTCATTGACTTTTCTGATTGCCGACAGGTACTCTTCACTTGGCGGAACGATATGTGCCAATTCGGCCTGTGGGATAATCGGCATGATGTTCATCACAAAAGCGCCCAATTCCTTCACCCGTGATGCTATTAAAGGAATTTGGTTGTCATTGATCCCCGGTGTCAGTACCGTATTGACCTTGATCGTCAGGCCAAGCTCACCGGCCCTTTTAAGCCCTTCAAACTGATTGGCGATCAGAATTTTGGCCCCGTCAACTCCGGTGTAATGCCTGCCGTGATAGATAACATGGCGATAAATGAGCGCTCCGATTTCCGGATCAACTGCGTTGACCGTTACGGTCAGGCTGTGCAGTCCCAACTCATACAGACGATCTATCGATTCCGGCAGCAAAAGTCCGTTGGTGCTCATGCAGAGCATAAGATGGGGAAACTCTTTCTTTACCATGGCAAATGTTTCGAATGTCTCCTCATTGGCCAGCGGATCTCCCGGTCCGGCAATGCCGACAACTTTGATTATCGGACCGGCGATCGGACTGGCCATGACTTCGCGCACTTTTACAATCGCCTCCTGCGGTGTCAGTATTCTGCTGGTCACACCGGGGCGGGATTCATTGGCACAATCGTGCTTGCGTGAACAGTAACCGCACTTGATGTTGCAGTTGGGTGCCACAGCCAGATGCATACGGCCATTTTTGTGGTGATTGCCGCCGAAACAGGGATGCCCCTGAATTTTATTCTTCATCTCGCATGCAGTTGCCATAGTTCATTCTCCTTCCAAAATATAAAACGCCCGCAGGAGATTGTCCCACGGGCGTCGTTGCCATTGCTGATGGTGTTAAAGCATAGAATGTGCCAGCTTATTTGGTAAAAGCAGCAAAACGGTTGAAACACAGAGCAACAGAACTACTGAGCGTGTCAAAATAACAATTATCGAATCAACTACCGTTGTTAAAACGGGTTTCAGAAAAACTTACATCATTTTAGATGCATATTATTTAAGCACATCGCTATAGGATTGTTACTTGCATAGGAGATATTATCTGTTGCTCAGTTGCTCAGTGTTTCAGAAGATTGGAATTAAAATGTTCAACCGGTACAACCTCGAAGAAATCCGTGAACGCGCTCGCGCTGCCTTCATTGGCATGGCGGTTGGCGATGCCCTGGGCGCTACGGTCGAGTTCATGACTGCATCAGAAATTGCCTCAAAATACGGCATCTTTCGTGAAATTACAGGCGGCGGATGGCTGAGGCTGAAACCGGGACAGGTTACTGACGATACCGAAATGGCCCTTTGCATCGGCCGGGCAATCGTTAAGCATCAGGCCTGGTCGCTGGAGGCGGTTGCCGATAATTTTGCCGCCTGGCTTAGATCAAGGCCGGTTGACTGCGGCGATACTTGCCGCAAGGGCATTCGCGCCTATCTTCTTAACGGACAGCTTGAATCACCGCCAAATGAGTGGGATGCCGGTAACGGCGCTGCCATGCGTATCCTGCCGGCAGTTCTCTTTTCGCTCCCCGATGGGGAGCTGCTCAAGAAGTACGTTCTGGAGCAGGCTCACATCACCCACAACAATCCGGTCTCGGACGCCGCCTGCCTTTGTCTTGGACAACTCCTGCATATGATACTCTACGGTGCCGGGAAGAGTCGCCTGCGCCGCCATGTGGACGGATTGGTAACCAGATTTCCCACCTTTGCATTTGATCCGTATCGCGGTCTGGCGACCGGCTATGTCGTGGATACCTTGCAGACCGTGTTTCACTGGTTTTTTCGCGGGAAGAGTTTTGAAGAGTGTCTGATTGGGACTGTCAACCAGGGTGGTGATGCCGATACGACCGGCGCAATTTGCGGAATGCTGGCCGGCGCATATTACGGCATGGAAGCCCTGCCGAAGCGCTGGATGAAGAAAATGGACCACAAGGTAATTAGCGAGATTGAAACAATGAGCGATCAGTTGGTTTTGCTCAGTCCGCTGGGGAAGGCTACGAAAGGATGAGAGTAGGGGCATTCCCTCATCCCCCAACTCTCAATATAAACCGGACAGTTATGTGCTACAAGATCGGCACATTATAAGCTCACTACAATTCCTCTGTTTTGAGTTGAGATAGAACAGTGCTTATGGTATTGGTTAAGGCACCTGCTGTTGTTAGCGGGTGTCTTTTTTTTGCGTTTGCACCAAAGGAGCTACATAAATGACCAAAATCCGTGAAATTATTTCCGGAAATGTTAGGATTGGCGGCAATCGTCCGCTGGTTCTGATTGCCGGGCCGTGCGTCATCGAGGACGAGGCAGCAACCATGCGGCATGCCGAACGGCTCATGACCATTTGCAACGGTCTTTCAATTCCCCTGATTTTTAAGGCTTCCTACGACAAAGCCAATCGTACCTCAATAAATGCCTTCCGGGGGCCTGGGCTCAGAGAAGGCCTCGCCATTTTGCGCAAGGTCAAGGAAACTCTGGGGTTGCCGGTTATTTCCGACATTCACTCCATCGAGCAGATAGCGCCCGCAGCCGAGGTGCTGGACATTCTTCAGATTCCGGCTTTTCTGTGCCGTCAGACCGATCTTTTGATTGCGGCAGCTAAAAGCGGCCGGATCATCAACGTCAAAAAAGGGCAGTTTCTCGCTCCGTGGGATATGAAAAATGTCGCCGGTAAAATTGCGGCCAGTGGCAACGAAAACATCATCCTTACCGAGCGGGGAGCTTCGTTCGGCTATAATAATCTGGTCGTTGACATGCGCAGTTTCCCGGTGATGCGCTCCACCGGGTATCCGGTCGTTTTTGACGCTACACACAGTGTACAGCTCCCCGGAGGCCAAGGGGACAGTTCGGGCGGACAGCGCGAGTTTGTCGAGTATCTGTCGCGGGCGGCGGTTGCCACCGGAATTGACGGCATCTTTATGGAGGTGCATGAGGACCCCGACAAGGCGCTTTGTGACGGCCCCAATTCGATTCCCTTGAGCGAACTTCCGGGATTGTTGAAGACCCTTAAAGCAGTTGATGCCATCATCAAACAGAGACCGGCGGCATGACTGCCATCGATGAAGCACGCCGGGTAATCCGCGTAGAGGCGCTGGCTCTGTCTGCCATGGCCGACCGCATAGACAGCTCGTTTGAGCG
>JANXZX010000158.1 GCA_025355325.1 Geobacteraceae bacterium | reverse complement strand
GCGTCGGAGATCTCCCCCATTACGGATGAAGGGGTGATCGGATAAATTGCGATGACTTCGTTGGTGGCATGTGCCACGTGGGCGGCGGCGGTGTTGCCGTCAATGGTTACCATTTTTCTGGTCACTCGGTAGTCTCCTCTATCAGGTGGTTTAGATAAAATTTGTCATAAAAAGGCCGCAAAAAAGGCAACCCGTCCCCCGCCTCCCCATGTTTGCGGGGGAAAAGCGGGGAAGTATCCCCCCTGACAAGGGGGGATTAAGGGGGGTTGCCTGTTTGCTGTAACAAAAACGGTCTTTAAATATTCTGTACATCCACGACAGCAATCGCCGCCATCTTGACGATATCGTCAACGCTGTCACCGCGCTGCAGAACATGTACCGGCTTGCTCATGCCCATGAGGATCGGGCCGATTGCCTCAGCGCCGCCCAGATGGTGCAGCAGTTTGTAGCAGATATTGCCGGAGTTCAGGTCAGGGAAGATCAGGATGTTGGCGTTGCTCTTGAGTTTCGAGAAGGTGAATCCTTCCAGCAGATCAGGTACTACGGCGGTGTCAGCCTGCATTTCGCCTTCGACGATCAGTTCCGGAGCGCGTTCCTTGACGATCTCAACTGCCCGTCTGACTTTTTTGGATTGTGGGTGGTTGACCGAGCCGAAGTTGGAGAAGGAGAGCATGGCAACACGCGGTTCGATGTCGAGCATGCGGACTTTCTCGGCGGCCAGAATGGCAGTTTCGGCCAGTTCCTCGGCGGTCGGATCGATGGTGACGGTGGTGTCAGCCAGGAAGTATACGTCGTCTTTAAAGACCATCATGTAGAGGCCGTGAACGCTGGACAGGCCCTGCTGTTTGCCGACGACTTCAAGAGCCGGACGGATGGTTTCCGGGTAGTGGGTGTCGATACCGCCGAGCAGGGCATCGGCATCGCCCATATGGACCATCATTGCTCCGAAGTGGGTGCGTGATTTGCGGCGCAGGAGACGCTGGGATTCAGAGAGGGTGAGGCCTTTGCGCTGACGCAGACGGTAGAGTTCCTGGGCGTATTTTTCCGTGAGATCTGAATCCGTGGGATCAATGATCTGTACGTCAAGTTCCAGGTTGAGATCGGCCATTTTCTGTAGGACTTTACTTCGGTCGCCGATGAGGATCGGGGTGGCGATGCCTTCTTCAACCAATATCTGTGCGGCGCGGAGGGTTTTCTCGTTGTCACCTTCGGGGAAGGCGATTGTTTTGGGATCGCTCTTGGCCTTGTTGATGATCATACGCATGATTTCTTTTGATTTGCCCTGGGTTTTTTCCAGGTGTTCGATGTATTTGGCCATGTCTTCAATCGGCTGGCGGGCAACACCGGTTTCCATGGCGGCCTGGGCGATTGCCGGGGCGACGTGGAGCAGGACGCGCGGATCGAACGGTTTCGGGATGATGTAATCGCGGCCGAAAGCGAACTTGACATTGCCGTAGGCTTTGCTGACGGAGTCGGGCACTTCTTCCCTGGCTAACTGTGCCAAGGCTTTGACGGCGGCCAGTTTCATTTCTTCGTTGATGCAGCTGGCGCGGCAGTCGAGGGCGCCCCGGAAGATGAAGGGAAAGCCGAGGACGTTGTTGACCTGGTTGGGATAGTCGGAGCGGCCGGTGGCGATCATGACATCATCCCGAACGGAATGGGCGTCTTCCGGGGTGATCTCAGGGTCAGGGTTGGCCATGGCGAAGATGACCGGGTTCGGCGCCAGGCTGGCAACCATCTCTTTGGTAAATGCTCCCTTGGCGGAAAGGCCAAAAAGGACATCGGCGCCGGCGGCGGCTTCTTCCAGGGTGCGGAAGTGAGTGTCGGCAGCGAAGAGTGCCTTGTAGGGGTTCATGCCCTCGGTGCGTCCTTTGTAGATGACGCCTTTGGTGTCGCACATGATCATGTTGTTCGGTTTGACACCAAGCGAAATAGCCAGTTTGGCGCAGGAGTTGGCGGAAGCGCCGGCGCCGTTGACGACAATACGGATGTCCTCGATTTTCTTGCCTACGAGGTGCAGGGCGTTGATCAGGGCGGCAGACGAGATGATGGCGGTACCGTGCTGGTCATCGTGGAAAACCGGGATATTCATGGTCTTCTTGAGTGTTTCTTCGATGTAGAAACATTCCGGAGCTTTGATATCTTCCAGGTTGATGCCGCCGAAGGTCGGCTCCAGCAGCTGACAGGCTTTGATGATTTCATCCGGATCTTCGGTATCCAGTTCGATATCGAAGACGTCGATGTCGGCAAAGCGCTTGAAGAGTATGCCTTTGCCTTCCATAACCGGCTTGCCGGCGAGGGCGCCCAGATTGCCGAGGCCCAAAACGGCGGTGCCGTTGGAGACGACCGCTACCAGATTGCCTTTGGCGGTGTATTTGTAGGCATCTTCCGGGTTCTGCTGGATCGCCAGGCAGGGTTCGGCAACGCCGGGAGAATAGGCGAGCGACAGGTCTGCTGCGGTTTGGCACGGTTTGGTGGAGATGACTTCGATCTTGCCTTTGCGGCCCATGGAATGATATTCGAGAGCCCCTAATTTTGTACTCATGCTGTAATACCTCCTTTATTTTTGAAAATCCGGATTGAACTGCGCCAGTGATGATTTACGGCTTATATATTTTCAGCAGTGCCTGGGCCATATCGGCCGGACTGGCTGCAACACTAATACCACACTCTTTCAATACCGCAACTTTTTCGACCGCAGTGCCCTTGCCGCCGGAGATGATCGCGCCGGCGTGACCCATGCGCTTGCCCGGAGGAGCGGTGATGCCGGCAATGTATGCTGCAACCGGTTTGGTCATATGCTCCTTGACGAAGTATGCTGCATCTTCTTCGGAGGTGCCGCCGATTTCGCCGATCATGATTACTGCATCAGTGTCCGGATCAGCTTCGAACATCCGGAGGACGTCAAGGTGATTGGTGCCGTTGACCGGGTCTCCGCCGATGCCGACGCAGGTGGACTGGCCGAGGCCGAGGCATGTGAGCTGCCAGACCGCTTCATAGGTCAGCGTGCCGGAACGGGAAACAACACCGACTCTGCCCGCTTTATGGATATATCCCGGCATGATGCCGATTTTGCATTCTCCGGGGGTGATGACGCCGGGGCAGTTCGGGCCGACCAGGCGGGTCTTTTTCCCTTTCATGAACTGCTTGACCTTAACCATGTCAAGAACCGGAATTCCTTCGGTGATGCAGCAGACCAGTTCGATGCCGGCGTCAACCGCCTCCATAATCGAGTCGGCGGCAAATGGTGGCGGTACGTAGATTACCGAAGCGGTGGCGCCGGTTTGGTGGACGGCTTCTACGACCGTGTCGAAGACCGGAAAGCCGTCGATGGTCGTGCCGCCTTTACCGGGCGTCACTCCGCCTACCATCATGGTGCCGTATTCACGGGCTCCCTGTGCATGGAAGAGACCGGTCGCTCCGGTAATACCCTGGGTGATAACTTTGGTGTTTTTATTTATCAGAATACTCATTAGTTGGCTCCTTTCACGGCCTGGACAATTTTTTGAGCGGCGTCGGCCATGCCGTCTGCGGCAACGATATTTAAACCGCTCTCGGCCAGGATTTCCTTGCCGCGTGCGACGTTGGTGCCTTCAAGACGGACAACCAGTGGCACGTTGAGGGAAACCTGTTTGGCGGCTTCGACGACTCCGGTAGCGATAATGTCGCACTTCATGATGCCGCCGAAGATGTTGACGAGAATCCCTTTGACGTTCTTGTCGGAGAGAATGATCTTGAACGCTTCGGTAACGCGCTCGATGGTGGCACCGCCGCCGACGTCAAGGAAGTTAGCCGGGTCACCGCTGTAATGTTTGATGATGTCCATGGTGGCCATGGCGAGGCCTGCGCCGTTGACGAGGCAGCCGATGTTGCCGGTGAGAGATACGTAGGAGAGGTCGTGCTGAGACGCTTCTACCTCGTTCGGATCCTCTTCGTCGTAGTCGCGCATGTCGCTCAGCTTTGGATGGCGGAAGACGGCATTGTCATCGAAACCGAATTTGGCGTCCAGGCAGATCAGATTGTTTTCGGCGGTGATTACCAGCGGATTAATCTCCAACATGGAGCAGTCGCAGGCGATGAAGGTTTTGTAGAGCCCCTGCAGAACGGCGACGGCTTTGTTGACCAGTTTGCCCTCAAGCCCGAGGCTGAAGGCGATCTTGCGGCACTGAAAGGCGGTCAGGCCAACCAGAGGCTCAATCGTTTCGGAGAAGATTTTTTCGGGGGTTTTTGCGGCGACCTCTTCGATATCCATGCCCCCCTCGGTAGAGGCCATGATGGCAACTTTGGAGCTGCCACGGTCAACAACAAGGCTGACGTATAGTTCACTGGCGATGTTGCAGCCGTTTTCCACCAGAACCCGTGTAACCAGCTTGCCTTCCGGGCCGGTCTGGTGGGTGCGGAGAACCATGCCGAGCATCTCGCGGGAGATCATGCGCACCTCATCGGCCGTACGGGCCAGCTTGACGCCGCCGCCTTTGCCGCGGCCACCGGCGTGGATCTGTGCCTTGACGACCCAGGGGCCTTCGCCGAGGCGCTTCGCCCATTCACGGGCACCGGCGCTGTTATAACAAACGTGCCCGTCGGGGACAGGGACCCCGAACTCTCTCAAAATCGCTTTTGCCTGGTACTCATGAATGTTCATGTGGTTCTCCTTGGTAAATGTTGTTCCGGTGCAGGGTTTTATCGGTATTTTATCGCATGACGACAGCCAGCACCTTTACCTCACCGTTCCCAGTCGAAAACAGGCGGTGTTTGATGGTGGCATCGAAATAGACGCTGTCACCCTCGTTGAGGGTAATATGCTGGTCATCGAGTAACAGCTCCGCCGTACCTTTCATGACGAAAAGAAACTCTTCGCCATTATGGCTGTAGGTATCCGTGTTTGTGACCTTTTCATTGAGTGTCAGTAAAAATGGATCCATCTTCGTGTTCTTTTTTCGAACGGAGAGGGATTCATAAAAATAGCCGTGGTTGGTGCCGTCCTTGGAAACAACCTTGGGGATTACCGTGCGTTCGGTACTTCTGATGACTTCATAAGGGCATTCTTCTTCATTTTCGGCAAAAAAATGTCCGATTTTCACGTCGAAGAAATTGGAGATCTTGGAAAGCGTGGCTATAGGGGGGGAAACATTATTGTTTTCGATCTGTGAAATAAGTGCGGTAGAAAACCCTGTTTCATTGGCCACATCCTGCAGGGTCATTTTTTTTGCCCGACGGAGCTCTTTTATCTTTGCTCCGATATTGTAATCGGTCATGCATACACCTCTTGTAAATAAAGCAGTTACCGATGGCTGTTCAGGCGACATGAGCACGTATTTGCGGTTGGCAAACAATGGTTCCAAAAAGCCATTATCCGCACTTACTACAAAATAGTTGATTGAAAATAAATGTCAATGATTATTTATCGAAAATAAAGATTTTTATTTTAGGTAAAGTAGAGGAGGCGGGTAAGTGCGGATAAACAAACGAGAGTCGGTGCGCCCGGCTCTCGTTTGTTTAGATGTGTAAAAGGGACTTTTCTATTTTATCTGGATGTTGATATGCTTCGGTTTGGTTTCTTCCTTTTTGGGCAGGGTAATCGTCAGAATCCCCTTGTCACAGCTTGCTGCAACATGCTCCTGATCTACGGTGGCCGGCAGGCTGAAGCTGCGCTGGAAGCTCCCTAAATATCGTTCGATGCGATGGTAGTTTTCTTTTTTTACCTCATCCTGATGCTTGCGTTCGCCTTTCAGAATCAGGGTACTGTCCTCAATGCGCACTTCGATGTCCTTCTGGTCCACGTCGGGCAGTTCGGCTTTTATGACGATGGAATCGGCAGTTTCATAAATATCGACTGCCGGCTGCCAGAGCCCTTCCTTAATGTCTTCACCGGGAAGGTCGTGATTCCAGGAAAGGTTGAGGAGCCGGTTCATCTGATCCTGCATGGTACGCAACTCTCTCAGCGGATTATATTTTACCAGTGCCATGGCTGTGTCCTCCTTTATGTGCTCGTGAACGATCTCTGCCCTTCTACCTAAAGAATAACCACGAATGGTGAATTGTCAAGACCCTTCCTCGCCGCATGTTTGCTGTAAAAACTCCAGGCTTTTCAGCTTTCTGGCAGAGTGAACCGCCAGCGATTCATCCAGCAGATGTCCGGCTATCCGAAGTTCCTCTTTTTCAAATACAACCTGCCCGAAGCGCCCCGTAGACAGACAGAAGCCGAGTCCTTGAAGGGCGGCTGACGGTATTGTGCGGCCGGTCTTGGCGCAGAAGCGGCATGCCAGTTCGCCGTTCTGTTGCAGGAGTGCTCCACGGTCATCAAAAACGCCGCCGCACCGGCTGCAGTTCTCCAGCGAAGGGCGGTAGCCGAGGATGTTCAGCAGGTTGATTTCAAACATGCGGCGGTCGGAATCGCTTGCCGGGTTGGCATCCAGCCACTCCAGATAGGCGATCAGCAGACGGTACAGGCGCGGCAGAGGATGGTCTTCCGGCGTAAAATGTTCAACCAGTTCGCAGGCGTACAGAGCGTGGGCAATTGCGCAGAGATTGCCCCGTATTCCTGCATAAAGGGTGATGACGTCGGCGCTCCGTACGGATGAAAGGCCGTCCTTGTGGTTTAGCTGTGCGTCTATCCGGGCAAACGTCTCCAAGGCAGGTCCAAAACGTTTGCGACTGTTTCTGGCTCCACGGGCAAAGCCTTTCAAACGGCCATGTTCAAGCGTGAACAGCGATACGATCCGGTCGCTCTCGCCATAGTCCGAGTTAGAAAGCACGATAGCCTGTTGTTTTTCGAGAGGCATATAAGAGCTCGGTGCGGCGGGTAAATAAGGAACTGGATGGGTTATACCACTGGGAATTGTGTGAGGCAAGCGTACGTGCCGGATGGTGGGCCAGTATTGTCATGAGATGCGGCTTTTCCCTCACCCTGTCCTGGTTTTATCAGCAAAAATAAGCGCAACCTTAGTCCTGTCGATTCGCTAATCCTTCCTCAGAAAATTAAATATAAACCACACTAAAAAACAAATTGTAATTAATATAGCTTATGTGATAGAAGTACTAAG
>JANXZX010000015.1 GCA_025355325.1 Geobacteraceae bacterium | reverse complement strand
ACCGCTACAAGGTACTGCAGAAAGCCAATCCGGAGGCCGCCGCCATACTGATGAAAAAGGCGACCGCCTGGACTGCAAGCCGTTTCGAGTATTATGAGAAACTGGCGGCACTGACGTACGGGAAAAAGTAGTTTCCTGACGTAAGTAATGGTACAATCCAGCCCCGCAGAGCAATCTGCGGGGCTTTTTACATAAATATCATGGAGATTATTATGCTTGATAACAACAATGACTTGGGAGCAGCATTATTTAAAACCTGGACTGAAAAACAGCAGGGCGACGAGATTGAAAAGCTGGTGCAGGGTTACCGCAACGGTGTGCCGATCGGCATACTGTGCAAGATGGCCGAAACGATTGCAGGGAGTAAGAAAAAGGCCAATAAATTTTTAAAGCAGTTTATGACTGCGGCCGAGCGTTCGGCTGCGATCAAGGCTGAAACAGGAGCATTGAAGCCAATCGTAAAATCGCTGCTGTCATAGGCGTTGCCGGAGAATTTCATGCAAAAGGTATTTATTGCCGGATGCGGTTATATCGGCGAGCGGATCGCGCGATTGTATCGGCAAGCCGGAGCAGGTGTTACCTGTATGGTCAGGTCATCTGAACACGCCTCCCGATTGAAATCGGAAGGCTTCACTACTGTTGTTTCTGCGCTGGATGATCCTGCTGACGCTCCGATGCCGGATCTCACCGGCAGCACACTTTTTTATCTCGTGCCCCCGCCTGGTGGAGGGATAGCCGACAGCCGCGCCAGAAACTTTATTGCCCATATCCCGGACGTGAAAAAACCGTCGAAAATCATCTACATGAGTGCCACTTCCGTTTACAGCGCCTCCGGTGGTGATGTGGTGACGGAGAAATCGCCGACGGATCCCGATTCGGCAATGGGTAAACGCCGTCTTGATGCCGAGGCGGTGTTCCTTGATTATGGCGCGGCGAACAACGTGCCGGTCGTAATCCTGAGGGTAAGCGGCATTTACGGCCCGGGGCGGCTGCCGCTCATGCAGATCAGTCAGGGGCAGCCGCTCCTGAACGAGAGCGAGTCCGGCCCGAGCAACCGCATCCATGCCGACGATCTGGCGACAATATGTATTGCCGCAGCCGAACAGGGCAGCAACGGTGAACTTTTTAATGTCTGCGATGGTCATCCCCTGAGCATGACGTCGTATTTCAATGCGTGCGCAGATGCGCTTGGAATGCCTCGCCAACCTCAGGTATCCATGGAAGAGGCGCGCCTAGTCATGTCGCCGCTGATGTTTTCCTATGTCAGCCAATCCCGGATTGTCGATAACCATCTGATGCTTGAGCGCCTGAATGTAAAGCTGCGGTACGAAAATCTTGCAGAAGGACTATTGGCTTCAGTCCTCACGGGAGAGAATGGTTAGGCTGTTGTTAGGGCGAAAACAGGTCGCGTAATTGCTGACCAAAAAAGTAAAGTTAACTTGCCAAAATTTAGTTTCACTGGTACAATGTGCGTATAGAAAACATTGCGAGGATTCTAGCGAATCCTCATTTGCCCTGGTAACGTTCCCTCCTAGTTACCAGGGTGTTTTTTATGAGTTTTGGGGGTTACGGTTGACGCACCGGAGCCGTTATGTTTTAATAAAGCCGTGGAAACGGAAGCCTACATAGCCCTTGGATCCAATCTCGGGGACCGTGAACTCAACCTGTTGCGTGCAGTTGCAGAAGTGGGCAAGCTGCCGGACAGCAGGGTGACGGCGCTTTCGTCCTTTTATGAAACTTCACCTGTCGGCACGGTAGCGCAGGAACCATTTTATAATGCTGTCCTCAGGCTCTCGACACGTCTCGATGCCCGCGCACTGCTGACTCACCTGCTTCGGATTGAGGATACAACATTCAAACGAGTTCGTACTGTTGACAAAGGTCCGCGCAGGATTGATCTTGACCTTCTGCTGTACGGTGACGAATCATATGACGAGGAAACCCTGATAGTCCCCCATCCGCGCCTGGCAGAGCGGCGCTTTGTCCTGCAACCCCTCAGCGAGATAGCGCCGGATCTGGTGCACCCGCTGGCCGGAAAGACCATCCGCGAACTTCTTGCTGCGCTGAAGTCGGACGAAACTGTTGTTAAATTGTAACTGAGAGGAACGAGTGTGATCAGATTTTTGCTCGTGGGGCTGCTGTTTTATATCGGCTATCGCCTTATTATATCGCTGACTTCCGCAAAAAAAACGCCGACAAAACCGGCCGAAAGCCGTGACCCCGGCGAAGAAACATTCCGTGACCCGGTCTGCGGCGTGTATGTTTCCGCAGAAGATGCGGTCATCGGCCGTCATGACGGACAACGCCACTATTTTTGCTCAATGAATTGCCTTGAAAAATACCGCGAACAACTTGACCATAGTTCACCATCATAAAAAACGGAGGAATGGATGAAATTTTTTATCGACACAGCTGACGTAACAGAAATTCGTGAAGCACACGCACTCGGACTTGTTGATGGCGTAACAACCAACCCGTCGCTTATCGCCAAATCAGGGCGCAAGTTCAAGGACGTCATTAAGGAAATCGTTTCCATCGTTGACGGGCCGATTTCTGCAGAAGTTATCTCTCTGGATGCGCCGGGTATGATCAAAGAGGGCAAAGATCTCGCAAAAATCCACAAGAACATTGTCGTCAAGCTGCCGATGACTCCTGAAGGGCTCAAAGCATGTAAAGCTCTGACCGAAAAAGGGATCAAAACCAATGTGACCCTGATATTTACCTCGATGCAGGCTCTTTTGGCCGCTAAGGCAGGCGCAACCTACGTATCTCCATTTGTTGGCCGCCTTGACGATATTTCGCAGGACGGCATGGGGATTATCGAAGAAATCCGCACCATTTTTGACAACTACGGCTACATGGCTGAAATCATCGTCGCCAGCATACGCAATCCGATCCACGTCCTCAACTCCGCCCTGATCGGTGCCGATGTTGCCACCATCCCCTATTCGGTTATGATTCAACTGGCCAAACATCCGCTGACTGACGCCGGTATTGAGAAGTTTCTGAAAGATTGGGAGAACGTGCCGAAATAATATGTCAGCCTCTCACGTGAAGAAACCTTTTAAACCCCTTTCCATTCTGTTCTCCGCCTCCGAGGCTGCGCCATTTGCCAAGGAGGGGGGGCTCGGCGACGTTGTCGGTGCGCTGCCCAAATATCTTGCCCGCATGGGGCATGATGTGCGGGTAGTGCTGCCGCGCTATTACAGTGTCGATCCGGAAAAATACGGACTTAAACTATTGCCCGGCACGCTGGTCGTGCCGATGGGCATTATCGGTTACCAGTACTGCGGTGTCTGGGAAGGGCGACTGCCGGGAAGCGATGTCCCGGTGTATCTCCTTGAACATGAAGCCTATTATGGGCGTACAGGGCTTTATCAGCAGGATGGCGAAGGGTATCTGGATAATGATAACCGCTTCGTGTTTCTTTCCAAAGCATCGCTGGAGCTCTGCAAAATGCTGGACTGGTCGCCGGACGTCATTCATGCCCATGACTGGCACACCGGTGTTATTCCGGTTTTACTGAACACCTCCTATCTGCATGACCGCTACGTCGGCAACGCCGCGTCGCTGTTGACCCTCCACAATATGCAGCATCAGGGGAATTTCTATCCCGGTCTCATGGACGTGCTCGGCATCGGCTGGAAGCATTTCACCTACCTTGGACTGGAAATGGATGATCAGGTCAATCTGTTGAAGGGGGGTATCTACCACGCCACCCTGCTCAATACGGTGAGCGAGGAGTATTCCCGGGAAATCCAGACTGCGGCATTTGGCTGGGGACTTGAAGGGGTGGTGCAGGACCGGGCAGCCGATTTGAGCGGCATCCTGAATGGCGTGGATTATGAAGAGTGGAATCCCGCTACCGATCCGTTCATTGCCGTCAATTACACCGCCCGCACCGTAAAAAAGGGGAAAGCTGCCTGCAAACGTGATCTTCAGGAGGCTATGGGGCTCCCGCTTCGGGATGATGTACCGTTGTTCGGCGTGGTGTCCCGTATGGTCAAACAGAAAGGCACCGACATCCTGGCAGAGGCAATTCACAATATCATGACAATGGACTGCCAGTTTGTAATAGTCGGCAACGGTGAACCGTGGGCGCATTTCTATTTCGGTGATATTGCAGCTCTGTACCCGGAAAAATTTGCCTGCTATATCGGCTACAATGAAGCACTCGCCCACAAGGTTGAAGCGGGCGCCGACTTTTTCGTAATGCCGTCCTCCTTTGAACCGTGCGGACTGAATCAGATGTATTCCCTTACCTACGGAACCCCGCCGATTGTTCGTGCCACCGGTGGTCTTGATGACAGTGTCGAAAACTTCAACGAAGCGGTCATGACCGGTGACGGCTTCAAATTCCGGAACCACAGCGCCACGGCGCTGTTCGACACGGTTGGCTGGGCTGCATGGACCTTCTTCAACAACCCCAAAGGACTGGCCGCACTTCGAAAAAATGGTATGAGCAAACGCTTTACCTGGGAAGCGGCAGCACTTAAATACGATGAACTCTACCATCTGGCCATTCTGCGCCGGAGAGGCGGGGAATATTACCGCAACCGCTTTGGCGGGTAGGAGGCCCACATGGTTTCATTTGAAGAGGCTCGCAGCATAATACTCGATAATGTGCAAGTAGTCGGTACGGAACAGATACATCTTCTGGAGGCGACCGGGAGAGTTCTGGCTGCGGACGTGTCTGCGCCCTGGGATTTGCCGTTGTGGGACAATTCTGCCATGGACGGCTATGCCGTGCGCTGGGAGGATTGCAAAACCACTCCGTGTCGATTGCGGGTGACCGGTTTTCTGCCTGCCGGTGCTAAAGCCGATGGTGTTACAGTTGAAGCGGGCTGCGCCGTACGGATTATGACCGGTGCGCCGATGCCGGTCGGTTGTGATGCCGTTGTTCCCGTGGAAGAGACTGATAACGGCCAACAGGAAGTTACCCTGCCGGAGCCGGTGAAAAAGGGACAGCACATCCGCCGTCGTGCCGAGGACGTAACGTCCGGCGTCACCTTTGTCCGAAGCGGTACGCGCATCCGGCCGCCGGAAGTCAATATGCTGGCCGGGTTCGGTATGGCGCTGGTGCCGGTGTTCTGTCGTCCGACGGTGGCGATTCTTTCAACCGGCGATGAACTGGTGGAACTCGGACAAATGCCCGGGGTTGGAGAGATCATCAACAGCAACACGCTGTCATTGGCCGCTGCTGTCACGGAATGCGGATGCCTCCCGCGCATCATCGGGATTGCGCGTGATAACCGGGAGAGCCACTTTGAGAAACTTCGCGAAGGACTGAAAGCCGATGTTCTGATTACTTCGGCTGGTGTCTCGGCCGGTGACTGTGATCTGGTGCGGGATATTCTGGAAGAGCTAGGTGCGAAACAGCTGTTCTGGAAAGTTGGCATCAAACCGGGCGGTCCGACAGCATTTGCGATGTTTGCCTCAACGCCGGTTTTTTCCCTTCCCGGCAATCCGGTATCAACCATGATCACCTTCGAGGAATTTGTCCGTCCGGCCCTGCTCAGGATGCAGGGGCACCAACGGGTGCTGCGGCCTCTTTTCAAGGCTGTCATGCGCGATGAACTGAAGAAGAAACCGGGCAAGGTGCAGATCGTGCGCCTGCGTCTGGAGAAGGAAGGTTCGCGGTGGTATGCAACTTCCGCCGGTAACCAGCAGACCGCCATTCTCAAAACCATGGTCGATGCCCAGGCCATTGCCGTGCTGCCTGCCGAAAACTGTGGAGTTGCCGCCGGTGACGAGGTTGATGTTCATTATTACGGAAATCACATTGAATTGGAGTAATGACATGACCGACTATCTTGGCGCACATATGTCAATCTCCGGCGGCCTGCATCTGGCCATCGACCGGGCCGTCGCTGCCGGCTGTGGTGTGCTACAGGTCTTTACCCGCAACTCCAACCAGTGGAAAGGTAAGCCGGTCAGTGACGCTGATGCGGCTCTTTTTTGCAGCAAATTTGCCGCATCGGGCCTGCGGGAGGTCATCTCTCACGACATCTACCTGATCAATCTGGCGTCTCCTCCCGGTGAAACGCGGGATAAAAGCGTGGCGGCCTTTCGTGATGAGCTGGAAACCTGTGCCCGCCTCGGCATTAACAAGGTTGTCATGCATCCCGGTTCACACCTGGCGGATTCGCCCCAGAATGGTCTGGCCCGGGTGGTTGAGGCTTTTGACCAGCTGTTTGGCGAGGTGCCGCAGTTTGGAGGAAAGGTGCTGATTGAAACAACAGCCGGGCAGGGGAGCAATCTTGGAAGGACGTTTGAAGAATTGGGCGCGATTATTAACGGTTCACGCTTTCCGGAAAAGTTCGGCGTCTGTTTTGATACCTGCCACACTTTTGCCGCCGGGTACGATACCGCTACCGAGGCCGGTTACCGCGATACGATGGAGCAGTTTGACCGCCTGATCGGGCTGGGACGACTGGAATGTTTTCACCTCAACGATTCCAAAAAAGGGTTCGGCTCACGGGTTGACCGGCATGAGCACATCGGCCAGGGAACGCTGGGGTTGAACCCGTTCCGCTTCATTCTGAATGATCCCCGTTTTGCCACGGTGCCAAAGATTCTGGAGACTCCCAAAGGGGACAATGACGAGATGGATGCGGTCAATCTTGCCCTGTTGCGGGGGCTGGTTTCTACAACATCTTCCTCAGATACTGCCCCGTATATGACTTAGTAACCTTGGCCACCTGTTCCGGAGTGCCGACCGCTACGATCTCTCCACCCCGGTCGCCCCCCTCCGGGCCGAGGTCGATGATCCAGTCGGCGGTCTTGATTACGTCGAGATTGTGCTCAATGATCACGATGGTGTTGCCGGAATCCACCAGACGCTGGATAACTTCCAGCAGTTTGGCGATGTCGTGGAAATGCAGGCCGGTGGTCGGTTCATCCAGGATGTAGATCGTCCGGCCGGTGGCGCGCTTGGACAGCTCCTTGGCCAGCTTGACCCGCTGGGCTTCTCCACCCGATAATGTGGTTGCCGCCTGACCAAGCTTGATGTAACCGAGCCCCACTTCTTCCAGTGTCGCCAGCTTGTTCTTGATCCGCGGTATCGCCCCCATGAATTCCAGCGCCTGCGATACGGTCATGTCGAGCACATCGGCGATTGATTTCCCCTTGAAATGAACCTCCAGCGTCTCCCGGTTGTAGCGCGCCCCCTTGCATACTTCACATTCCACATAAACATCCGGCAGAAAGTGCATCTCGATTTTGATGATGCCGTCGCCGGAGCAGGCCTCACAGCGACCTCCCTTGACGTTGAACGAGTAGCGCCCCGGTTTGTAGCCGCGCAGTTTGGATTCGGGCAGATTGGAAAACAGGTCGCGGATATCGCTGAAGACGGCGGTATAGGTGGCCGGGTTTGATCGTGGTGTCCGCCCGATGGGTGACTGGTCGATGTTGATGACCTTGTCGAGATGCTCCAGTCCAAGCACATCCCGCACTGCACCGGCTTTTTCACGGCTGCGGTACAGCCGCTGCCCCAGCACCTTGTGCAGGGTGTCGATGATCAGCGTTGATTTGCCGGAGCCGGATACGCCGGTGACGCAGGTCATGATGCCGAGCGGAAGTTCGACGGTGACATCTTTCAGGTTGTTTTCGGTAGCGCCGACGATCCGGAGCGACTTATCGGCTTTGCGCCGCTTCTTCGGCACCGCAATGGACAACTCGCCCGACAGATAGCGCCCGGTCAGTGAAGCGGGATTCTTCATGACCATGGCCGGTGTGCCCTGGGCAACAACTTCGCCGCCATGGACACCGGCTCCCGGCCCCATGTCGATCAGGTGATCGGCCTCCATAATAGTCTCTTCGTCATGCTCCACCACCAGCACGGTGTTGCCGATGTCGCGCAAACGCTTGAGAGTGCCGAGCAGACGGGCGTTGTCGCGCTGATGCAGGCCGATGGAGGGCTCATCAAGAATGTAAAGCACCCCGACCAGGCTCGAACCGATCTGTGTCGCCAGGCGAATGCGCTGTCCTTCGCCCCCCGACAGCGTGCCGGAGGTGCGGTCGAGCGACAGGTAGTCGAGGCCGACGTTGACCAGAAAAGAGAGACGTTCGCGGATTTCTTTCAAAATCCGGCGGGCGATTTCCTGCTCTTTGTCGGTGAGTGTCAATTCCTCAAAAAAACGGAGGCAGTCTCGTATTGAGAACGCTGTCACATCGCGGATGGTAAGCCCGCCGACCAGCACATGCAGAGCCTCGGGGCGAAGGCGGGCGCCCAGACAGGTCGGACAGGGCATGACGTTCATGTATTTTTCCAGCTCTTCACGGGACGTATCGGATTCAGTCTCGCGCCAGCGTCTCTGCAGGTTGTTCAGAACGCCTTCAAATTCTTTCTGATAGGTATGTCGGCGTTCGCCGTCTTCTTCCCACCAGAATTCAATCTTCTCGCCTTTAGAGCCATTCAGGATCACGTCGCGGACATGCTCGGACAGATCTTTGAACGGGGTACGGATGTCGAACGTATATGCTTTGGCCAGTGCATCCAAAATCAGGTGGAACCAGCCGGAAAGGCGTTTCTCCCACGGTGCGATGGCCCCTTCACGCAGCGACAGCTCCTGGTTGGGAATAACCAGATCGGCGTCGAAGTACATGCGGGTGCCGAGACCGGTACAGTCCGGGCAGGCGCCGTGCGGGTTGTTGAACGAAAACAGCCGTGGAGTGATCTCCTGATATGAAATGCCGCAATCGACGCAGGCGAGCTTTTCCGAGAAGAGCATTTGCAGCGGTTTGGGCGTCTTGTTCTTGCCCCTTTCCGGCGGTTCATCGATTGCCGGTGTCACCGCTTCAACTTTTACCACTCCCTCTGCATGGTGCAGGGCTGTCTCCAGCGAATCAGCCAGGCGGCGCTGCACGCCCTCCTTGACGACGATCCGGTCAACGACAATGTCAATATCGTGCTTTTTCTTCTTGTCCATCTCGATATCATCAGCCAGTTCACGGATGGTGCCGTCAACGATAACGCGGGTAAAGCCCTCTTTGCGCAGCTGGTTCAGCTCTTTTTTGTACTCTCCCTTGCGGCCGCGGATCATCGGGGCGAGCAGGGTCAGCTTCGTCCCGGCGGGGAGGGTCATGATCTGATCCACCATCTGGGAAACGGTCTGCGAGGTGATTTCCTTATCGCAGGATGTGCAATGTGGGCGGCCAACGCGAGCGAACAACAAGCGGAGGTAATCGTAGATCTCGGTGACGGTGCCGACGGTCGAGCGGGGGTTTTTGCTGGTGGTTTTCTGCTCGATGGAGATCGCCGGTGAGAGCCCCTCTATCGATTCAACGTCCGGTTTTTCCATCTGCTCAAGGAATTGCCGGGCATAGGATGAGAGCGATTCAACATAGCGTCGCTGCCCTTCGGCGTAGATTGTATCAAACGCGAGGGTGGATTTTCCGGAGCCGGAAAGGCCGGTGATAACGACCAGTTGGTCGCGGGGAATTTCGACGTCGATGCATTTGAGGTTGTGCTCGCAGGCGCCTTTTATGATGATTTTGTCGTGTGCCATCCGGTGATAATGACATGAAGGGGAAGGTATTGCAAGAGTACCCTGATTTTCTAATACCTAAGGACTCACCGTATATGAGGCGTCTTCAACAGCCGACGAGGCAGATATTTTTCCCCAGCGGCTTGAATCGAACAGCAGAAGCTCCATCTCGGCGGATGGCAGCGGTTTGCTGAAGAAATATCCCTGCATATCCTCACATCCCAGTTCCTGCAATGTTCTCAGCTGGTAATCATTTTCGACACCTTCAGCAAGAAGATGCAAGCCGAAGCCGCGCGCTATGCCGATAATCGCGTGAATGATCGGTGAAGGATTATGGTGTTCCACCAGGTCACGGACAAATGACTTGTCGATTTTGATGGTATTGACCGGGAATTTCCTCAGGTAGTTGAGCGAAGAAAACCGGGTACCGAAATCGTCAATCGAAATGCGTACGCCACGGTCACGCAGCTGCCGCACTTTCTCTATGACGCCCACGTCATCGTGCAGCAGCAGATTCTCCGTGATTTCAACATCCAGAACCTGTGCGGGGAGGTCATGTTTTTTCAGGCTGGAAAGTATCCGGTCAACAACGTCGTTGTTGTTAAACTCCTGAGGGGAAAAGTTGACCGCGATACGGAGATCGCCAAGTCCCATGGCACGCCAGAGAACCTGTTGTCTGCATACCTCGTTGAGTACCCAGTCGGTTATGTCGGTGATAAGGCCGATTTCCTCTGCCAGATCGATGAAGCCGTTCGGGCTTAAAAGCCCATGCTCCGGATGCTGCCAGCGAATCAAAGCTTCCAGCCCGACAATTTTGTTGCTGTTGACGTTTATCTGGGGTTGATAATGCAATTCAAATTCCGAGTTCCGGATCGCCTGCCGCAACTCGTTTTCAAGGCTTATGCGCTCGTGGTAGCACGAATTCATTTCGTCGGCAAAATACATGTAGCCGTTCTTGCCGCTGGCTTTTACCTTGTACATTGCGATGTCGGCATTCTTCAGCAGGAGATCGGCGTTCTCCCCGTCACGGGGATAGATGGATATGCCGATGCTTGCGGTGGCGCGGAACTCCTGGCCGCCGACCGTGAAAGGCACTTTAAGTTCTTCCAGGATTTTTTCGGCAATTATGGCGGCATCTTCAGGGGTAACCAGATCAGGCAGCAAAATGGTAAACTCGTCGCCCCCCTGGCGCGCCAGGGTATCGCCGGCCCGAACGCATCTAATCAGCCGCTGAGCTACGCTTTTAAGCAGTTCGTCACCTTCGGCATGCCCGTGTGTGTCGTTCACCAGCTTAAAACGGTCGAGATCGATAAACATGGCGCCAACAAACCTGTCGTACCGTTTCGCCTGCGTTAATGATAGTTCCAGACGGTCTTTAAACAGCCGCCGGTTGGGCAGATGGGTAAGCTGGTCGTGCAGAGCCTGGAAGCTGATGGTCTCCTCTGCGGCCTTGCGCTCGCTGATGTCGGTCGCTACGCCATAGGTACCCATGAAGCGTTTAGTGTGTTCCTCAAGTCCATCTCGCACGTTATCATAAATGCCCGTCGCGCTCAAAATCGCCACTATATGGCGGCTGCCGAAATTGCGGTAGCGGTTGTCCTTGCACTTGAGGCGTACTTCTATGTTGGAAATGGCTCGTTCATCGTTGCGGCGCTCGGTGAATGCGTAGATGGCCTGTTCCAGGTCTTCCTCATGAACGATGACGGTATAATTTTTACCGATCAATTCTTCACGCGAATAGCCAAGCAGTGATTCTACCCGGCCATTGATGAAAATGAAGCGCCCTTCCTGATCAAGCGTGTAGATGAGGTCGGGAGAGTTTTCAACCAGAAACCGGTGGAGGCGTTCTGATTGCTCCAGGCGAGCGGTCATCAGCGAGTGGCTGCGCTCAAGCTTGCGGCGATGGAGGGCGTTTTCCACCTTACGGGGGAGTTCGTCGAGTCCGTGCGGTTTTCGCACGAATTCCACAACTCCACCACGTAATGCCCGAATTGCCGAGTCAATATTTACATCGGCGCTGACCATGATCATGCTGGTAGGAATATTGTTTCCGGCAATCCACTCCATCACTTCCAAGCCCGAAATATCCGGAAGATTGATGTCGAGCAGAATAAGGTCTATTTCCTGGGATTTAAGCGCCTCCAGCGCCTTGTCGCCGGTCTCGCACTCCAGGATTTCCCGTCCCTCACATTCCAGAAGCAGGCGAAGGCTGGTGCGCATGCGCGGCTCATCGTCAACGATGAGTATGCGCTGCGGCTGTTCCAGCCATTCAAAAGAAGGGTTGGAAAATGTCTTGGCCAGGTTATTCATTGATTATTTCCGTTGGTATGCGGTAAGAGGATGCTGAATATGGTTCCGTGTTCAGCATCGCTCCGGCAGGTGATATGCCCTTTGAGATTTTCAACCAGTGTTGCAACAATTGACAGGCCAAGCCCGGAATGACCGGGTCGTCTGCCCTGCTCCAGCGGCTGAAAAAGTCGTTCCGTCACATCCGGCGGCAATCCCGGGCCGGAATCACTCAATAACAGTTCAATAAAATTTCGCCCGTTCTTCGTGACCGAGGCTCTTGTGGTTATGCCGATGTATCCACCGTTCGGCATCGCTTCTGCGGCATTCTTCCAGATATTCAGCAAAATCTGCTTGATGCTGTCCCGGTCGCCGGAAACCGGCAGAAGAGCCGGATCAAGTGTTTTTTCGACAGCAATACCGCAGGATGTGAACAGGGATGCACCGTATAAAGACAGCATTCCTTCAATTATACCGTTTATGTCTATGGTGTTGGTTGCAGGCGCTGTAGTGTTGGCTGTATTCAGGCGCTGCAAAATAGTGGAAACCCGGTCAATTTCCTCCCTGAGAATATCAAACTCTTGAACAACCCCAGACTCAGTCGGTAGCTTGTTCGAAACTATTTTCAGGTAGTTTTTGATGATTGAAAGCGGGTTTCCTGCTTCATGAACAACTTTGCGAGCATGCATTTCAAACTGGCTCGTCATATTCGCTTCTATCTTTGCTTCGATCTTCGCTTCAAGATTCGCTTCTATCTGCTCTTCATGGTTTCGTAACTCACGCCGGGCTTCAATACTGACTGCCGCCAGATGGGCGAAATGCGACATCCAGGCAAGGTGCTTCTGAATCCTGGAGTGCTGTAAAATGCTGATTCCGTACACCATAACTCCGATGTGCCGGTCACGGATGCGCATCGGGACGTACAACAGACCTTCCGAGTCGAGGATGTGGGAAATCTGTACGTCAACCAGTGATACTGCGGCGGGACGGTCTTTGTCTAATGTTGAATAGGGGCGCTCGCCCAAAGCTACGGTGGCAGCCAGGCTGGCAACCGGATTGAGCTTGATGTCAAGCCGTTGCAGCAATGTAGACTGCCCCAGGAAATCGGCGCCGGTAAGGGCCTGCTTCGCCGGGTTGACGACCAGGAAAGCAACGTGGCCAAGGCCGAAGAGAATCTTGGCGGACTCCTTTACGGCAATAAAAATATCTTCTTCGCTGCACATCAATGACAGATCCTGCTGCAGTGACTGCATCAGGGCCATATCCCGAACCAGTTCATCCATGCGCGAATACACCGGATCGAGACTGTTCGCATGTGTTTTGTAGAGGTCCGACGATATAACAGGTACAGGAAGCATCCCGTCGCCGGATTCAGCAATGCCGAGCGCTTCGGCGATTACGGCGACATGCTCGGAGGACTGGTCCCTAATGGCAGCAATATCGCTGATTTCAATGCCAAGCATCAATTTGACCGCAGTGACATCCGGCGTATGTTCTACGTTGGCGAGATCGAGCTTTTCGTTAAAGTTACTGATGATGTGGGAAGACCAGACGATTTTGCTCAGGCTGTCGGCGTCAATAATTTCGATGAGGGATTTGTGATGGAACAGAATCGCATCCGACATAAAGGAGGACAGTTTCCACTGGTCGATCAGCCATGCTCCGACAGCGGTGTGATCCGTGCCGATCATCGGTTTCTCAATGTCGCTCAAGACGGATTCGTCGATGCTTTTCTGAAGAAGATCTCCATACCGATCCCCTGCGCTCCCCAAGAGGAGCAGAAGGCCGATATCGTGCATAAGGCCGGCCAGAAAGGCTTCCTCGATATCACAGTACCCGGTCTTTGCTGCTATCGCGCGGGCCATCTCGGCGACTCTCAGGGAGTGTTTCCAAAACCCTTTGAAATCATACTGAGTTTCACCGGCGGTACGGGCAAAAACACTCTGGATCGCAAGGCACGCCGCAAGAGTCCTGGCCAGCCGGGTTCCCAGTGTGATCATGCACTGTTCGAGGCTTATTATCTCGCGCTCGCGGCGCAGGGCCGGGGAATTGGCAACGGTAAGAAATCGGGCGCTCAATGCGGGGTCGAGACCGACCAGATTAGCCAGCTCGGTTACAGAGGCGCGATTATTTTCCACTACCTTCAAAAAACGCAATAACACATGGGGAGCCGACGGGAAG
>JANXZX010000089.1 GCA_025355325.1 Geobacteraceae bacterium | reverse complement strand
AAACATTTTTCGTCATCTTTATCGCCTCGACCAGGTCCATCGTCCCGGCATATATAGCCTTACCTGTTATCATCCCCTCGATGCCCAGGTGCTGTATCGCCATCAGGTCGAACACGTCGCTCAGGTCTTTCACGCCGCCGGACGCGATAATCGGAACGCCGGTCTCTTCCGCCATGCGGCGCGTTGCGGCAAGGTTGTGGCCAGTCAACATGCCGTCCCGGTTGATGTCTGTGTAGATTATCGCGCATACGCCCGCGGCCGCCATACGCTTGCCAAGATCGATCGCGTCCTCGCCTGAAACATCTCCCCAGCCGCGAACCGCGACCTTGCCGTCCTTGGCGTCGATGCCCGCGACTATCCTGCCCGGATGCCTCTTGCAGGCCTCGGCAAGCAGTTCAGGCTTCTCTATCGCCACGGTGCCCAATATTACGCGGGAGACGCCAAGGCCAAGCAGCAGGTCTATCGTCGCCATGTCGCGTATGCCGCCGCCGACCTCTATCGGGATGGTTATCGCGGCAAGTATCGCCTTTATGGAGTCCAGATTACGCGGGACGCCGTCGAATGCGCCGTTTAGATCAACGACGTGAACCAGTTCCGCGCCGAGGTCCTGAAACTGACGCGCCTGGGCTGCGGGGTTGTCGTTATATACCGTGGAGTCTTCCATGCGGCCCTGAAGGAGTCTTACGCACTGTCCGTCTTTGAGGTCTATTGCGGGAATGATTATCATGTGGTTGTTCCTTTATGTAATCTTGCAGGGGGCAGGTTAATCACGCCCTGCCTTTAGTGTTTGATATTAGAAAACTGGCTGACGCAATTTGAACAGGAGATTGCTTCGTCGCAAAAGCGCTCCTCGCAACGACTGGTAGAGCGCTGGCCCGATTCTTTTGATTGCTAGCCCCTAACCCCTAGCCCCTGAGACTCCCAAACGTCTTCAATATCCGAAGCCCCATTTCCTGGCTCTTCTCCGGGTGGAACTGCGTCGCAAAGACGTTGTCCTTCCATACGCTGGATACGAACTCGACGCCGTAGTTCGTAGTCGTGGCGGCGATGGACATATCCGTCGGGGATACATAATAGGAATGGACGAAGTAGAAGAACGAACCGTCCGGTATATCGCTCAAGTGGGGCGCATCTGCCTTTTTTATTATCTTATTCCAGCCCATGTGGGGGATTTTATATATCTGCTCGGTGTTATTTTCTATAGATGCAGGGAATTTGACGACCCGACCCGGCAGAATCCCAAGCCCCTTGTGGATGCCGAACTCCTCGCCCTCGTCGAACAGTATCTGCAGACCCAGGCAGATGCCCATGAACGGGCGGCCGGATTCGACCACCTTATGCACCGTGTCTATCAGCCCCATGTCGCCCAGGTTCTTCATGCAGTCCCGGAACGCGCCGACGCCCGGCAGCACTACATGCGCCGCGTTCATTATGACGCTTGCGTCAGAGGTAACCACCGCGTCGTGGCCTACCCGCTCGAACCCCTTCTGCACACTGCGCAGGTTGCCCATGCCGTAATCTATTATTGCTATCATTTAAGCCTCTGAAATTAATAAAAACGACCGGCTCCCGGTATGGAGAGTTGGCGTTGACGTAATATTCGCTCCGAGTCCCCCTCCCTTTATGGGAGGGGTTAGGGGAGGGTGGGTTTTGTATTTAGACGCAGGTAGTTCTAAAATTATCGCATATAAATAATGCGCACAGTAACAACCTGTCATTCTGAGGCCCGGCAGTTTGGGCCGAAGAATCTCTCTTTCGTTGGCACACGAAGGATGGATTCTTCAGGCCAAAAGGCGGCCTTCAGAATGACAGAGCAAAGTCAGTTCTACAGCATCCCCTTCGTAGACGGCACATCGTCCGTCCGCCCGTCGATGAACGTCGCCTCGTCCATCGCCCGCCCGAACGCCTTGAAGATGCCCTCTATAATATGGTGCAGGTTGTCGCCGTATATAAGGTTTATATGCATCGTGACGCCCGCGTGCATAACGAACGCCTTGAAGAAGTCGTGCGCAAGCTCCACGTCAAAATCCCCGACCTTCGTCTTGGGCATATCGACATGGTACACCAGGCCCGGCCTGCCGGACACGTCCACGACTACCTCGGCAAGCGTCTCGTCCATTGGTATCTTTGCCGAACCGTACCGCTTGATGCCCTTCATGTCGCCCAGGGCGGACTTGAACGCCTGACCCAGCACGATCCCGACGTCTTCGACCGTGTGGTGGAAGTCGATATGCGTGTCGCCGTTCGCCTTTACGTCAAGGTCAAACCTGCCGTGTTTTGCCATGAGGCAGAGCATGTGGTCGAGGAATCCGACGGAGGTGGCGATATCGTACTTGCCGGTGCCGTCAATATCCAGCGCGATCTTTATCTGTGTTTCTGTGGTGTTGCGTTCTATGGTCGCCTTGCGGGGCATATGAACCTCCAGGTCAAAGTCTAAACCCTTCTTTCTTTTCGAGAAAAGAAAGAAGCAAAGAAAAGCTGATATTATTTGG